>JAHJPT010000075.1 GCA_018819685.1 Alphaproteobacteria bacterium | reverse complement strand
CGGCGTGCTGCTCCACGAGGCGATCGGCCATGGGCTCGAGGGCGATTTCAACCGCAAGGGCACCAGCGCCTTCTCGGGCCGGATCGGCGAGCGAGTCGCCGCTCCGGGCGTCACCGTGGTCGACGACGGCTCGATCGCCGAACGGCGCGGCTCGCTCAGCATCGACGACGAGGGCACCCCGACGCGCGAGACCGTGCTGATCGAGGACGGCGTTCTCAAGGGCTATATGCAGGACCGGCTCAACGCACGGCTGATGGGAGTCGAGGCGACCGGCAACGGCCGCCGCGAGAATTATCAGCACGCCCCCATGCCGCGCATGACCAACACCTTCATGCGCGGTGGCGACGACGATCCCGCCGAACTGCTGTCGCGGGTCAAGGACGGGATCTATGCCACCGCATTCGGCGGCGGGCAGGTCGATATCGTCTCGGGCAAGTTCGTGTTCGCCTGCACCGAGGCCTACAAGGTCGAGAACGGCAAGATCGTTGCCCCGATCAAGGGCGCGACGCTGATCGGCGACGGCCCCTCGGTGCTCACCCGCGTGAGCGGGATCGGCAACGATCTGGCGCTCGACGAAGGCGTGGGGGTCTGCGGCAAGGGAGGCCAGAGCGTGCCCGCCGGCGTGGGCCAGCCGACGCTGCTGATCGACGGGCTGACGGTGGGCGGGACCGGCTGAAGAGGGAGTGGCGAGGGCAAGGCGGAACCCAGGGCGCTCATCCTCGGTTCAGCGGTCGTTTGCTACATGATGGGCGAAGGAGAAACGCTATGAACAAGCTTACCGCAATCGCAGCCGCCACGGCCGCGCTTGGCCTGCTCGCCGCACCCGCGACCGCCGAGGAACGCCCGAAGGGTGAAGCCAAGCTGGCAAAACTGCTCGAAAACCGCGTCGCGGGCGAGCCCGAGCGCTGCATCCGGCTGATGGGCAATGATCCGCTTACCATCATCGATGGCACCGCGCTGGTCGCCAAGCAAGGCAACACCGTCTGGGTCAACCGCACCGCCAACCCCGAGTCGCTCGACGACAACGACCGGATGGTGATCCGCAAGTTCAGCGCTTCGCAGCTGTGCCGGCTCGATCAGGTCACCACCTATGCCCGCCATGGCGATTACTACACCGGCAACATCATGCTTCAGGATTTCGTGCCCTATCGGCTCGAAGGCTGATTGCCCCCGTTGATGCTGACGCGATGATGCTGACGCGACGACGCTGGCGCATGACGCTAGCGCAGTAATGCCGGCACGGTGACACCCGCTCGATGACGTTGGCGCAAAGGCCTTGGGCCGCCGACCTGCTCCATGTCTGGTTCCAGCAATTGGGACCCGAAGACTGGTTCGGCGGCTCCGAGGCGGTCGACCTGCTGTTGCGCGAACGGTTCGAACGCTGGCTCCACGCCTTGGGCCACCAACCTGCGGCTGAATTCCTGACCGATCGCGCCACTGCGCGCGCCGCCATCCTCCTCTTCGATCAAATTCCGCGCAATCTCTATCGCGGCAGCGCGCAGGCCTTCGCCTGGGATCCGCTGGCGCTGGCGCTGGCGCATGGCGTGCTTGCGCTCGGCTGGCACGAAGGCCTGCCGTCCGCCGCAGAACAATTCGTGCTGATGCCGCTGATGCACAGCGAGGCAATCGCCGATCAGCGGTTGAGCCTGGCGCTGTTCGTGCGCCACGCGCCCGCATCGCTGTCCTTCGCGCGCTCGCATCACGCGATGATCGCGCGCTTCGGCCGCTTCCCGCATCGCAACGCGGTGCTGGGTCGCGAAACGACGCCAGCCGAACAGCGCGCGATCGACGCCGGGTTCAGCTGGTAGCAGCGAGCACGGCCCTCGCCCCCCTCAGCCCTTGGGCTTGAGCAGCCGGTCGGGACGGATGCGTTGTGCCTCGCCGAACAGGCCGTAGGTCTTGTTGACGTAGTTGGAGACATCGATGATCGAATCGAGATATTTCTCGAGTTCGCCGGTCATCTCCTGCTCGACGAGCCGGACATGCGCGGACGGGTTCTCGGTCTCGAAATGGACGTAGAACCACGGGTCCCCGCGCTTGAGCACCAGCGGCTTGGACAGATCGTACCATTCGAAGGCCCAGGCGAGCGGGCGCGGCCAGATATGGATCGGAAACCGCCCCCCCATCGCCAGCCCCGGGCGCTGTTCGGGGAACCAGTGCAGATAGGGCGGCGACTGGACCGCGTAGCACGGCTCGTCCGCGACGAAGACATAGGGCGCGGTGAATTGCAGGATCGGGCGCTCGGGGTGGCGCCATTCGTTCTGCGGCTGCAGCTGGAACAGATTGGCGCGCCCCTGCGGCCGCATCTGCGAGGCCTCGCCATCGGCATCGGTGAGCTGCAGCCTGCCCTGCGCATCGCGGGCGAAGGCGAGGGTCAGATCGACCGGGCAGGGGATGACGTAATGCCGCCGGTCGAAGTCGATCGCCGCGGGGCAAACCTGGATCGACTTGGCGCTGGTCGCCTTGGGATCGCTGCGCGAGAAGCTCTTGGGCGCCCCCCAGATGGCGTTGCCTTGCGCGAAGCGGACGGTCCAGCCGACCGTGACATTGCGCTTCTTGCCGCGCCCCTCGGCCTCCGCCGCGCCGGCGTCCTCGGCGAAATAATCGTCCCAGCTCATGTGTCGCACGTCCTTCAATTCGCGTATTGCGTGCCCAGATCGTTCAGAAACGGCGCGCGCGCAAGCTTCGCGTCCCGAACAGGAACCCACAAGGAGACACCCCGATGACCGCCAATCCGCACGGCTTCACGCTCAACCACACCATGCTGCGGGTCAAGGATCCGGAGAAGAGCCTCGAATTCTACTGCGGCGTGCTGGGCATGACCTTGCTGCGCAAGACCGATATCGAGGCGGGCGAGTTCTCGCTCTATTTCCTCGGGTTCACCGGTAGCGACGACGAAGTCCCCACGGGCGACGCCGATGCGACGGAATATGTCTTCTCGCGCCAGGGCGTGCTTGAACTCACGCATAATTGGGGAACCGAGGAGGAGGACGGCCCGGTCTATCACGACGGCAATGCAGCGCCGCAGGGCTTCGGCCATATCGCACTCGACGTCCCCGATCTCGCCGCCGCGGTCGCGCATTTCGACAAGCACGGGGTCGAATTCCAGAAGCGCCCCGAGGACGGGATGATGAAGCACATCGCCTTCCTCAAGGACCCCGACGGATACTGGGTCGAGATCCTCAGCGCGCGCAGCATGGCGGGGCGCTAGGCGCCGGCCGGGGGCGCGGGCCCGGTCCGCGCCTGCCCGGTGCGGCCCTGCCCGGTCCTGCAAAGCGCCTGCGCGGGACAGATCGGGCAATCCCTATGGCTCGGGCGGCAGGTTGTCTGCCCGACCTTCTTCATCAGCAGGTGATGCTCGTCGTAGTCGGCGGCGCTCCATTCGGGCGGCATCGCGGGCATGATTGCTTCATAGGCGCGCGCGGTGTCGGCCTTTGGCGGCACCAGCCCCATCCGCTGGAGAATGCGGGTGTGGTGCCCGTCGAGCACCAGTGCCTTGCGGTCGAGCGCGCTGGCGTTGACCACCCCGGCGGCGATCTTGCGCCCGACACCGGGCAGCGTCTCGAGCCAGGCCATCGCCGCCTGCGTGTCGAGCGGCTCGAGATGCGCCAGATCGACCGCGCCGCGCTCCGCCACCACCGCCTGCAAGGCGCGCTTCAGCCGCTCGGCGGCGACATTGGGATAGGTCTGTGCGGCCAGCAATTCGCGCAATTCGTCGAGCGGTGCCTCGGCGACCGCCTCCCAGCTACCGTAGCGCGTGAGCAGCCGGTCGGCCGCGGCGTTGGAGATCGGCGACTTGGTCCGCGCTCCGATCAGCCCCTGCACCAGCACCCATTCGGGCCGCCGCCACTGCGCCGCGGCGCGCTCGATCCGCCCGAAGCGCTGGACCAGCAGCGGCTGCAACCGCCGCAGCGTTTCGGTGCGCGGATCGGGGCCGAGAGGGAGTTGCATCTCAGTCGCTGCCGGCACCCGCTCTCATCTGCGACACTCCGGCGCCCCCTACTCCCACTCGATCGTGCCGGGCGGCTTGCTGGTGTAGTCGTAGACCACCCGGTTGATGCCGCGCACCTCATTGACGATGCGGGTCGCGACATTGGTGAGGAAGGTGGCG
>JAHJPT010000074.1 GCA_018819685.1 Alphaproteobacteria bacterium | reverse complement strand
GGCGGCGGCGGCCGCGGTCGCGGTGGCCCGGGCGGCGGACGCGACAATCGTCGCGGCGGACGCCAGGAAGAAGACGACGGCATCATCGAGAAGCTGGTCCACATCAACCGCGTCTCCAAGACCGTGAAGGGTGGTAAGCGCTTCGGCTTCGCCGCTCTGGTCGTGGTCGGCGACGGTTCGGGGCGGGTCGGTTTCGGTCATGGCAAGGCGCGCGAAGTGCCCGAAGCCATCTCCAAGGCCAGCGCCGCAGCGCGCAAGAAGATGATCCGCGTTCCGCTCAAGGAAGGTCGCACGCTCCATCACGACGGCAAGGGCCGGTTCGGTGCGGGCAAGGTCAACGTCCGTTCGGCACCCGCCGGTACCGGCATCATCGCCGGCGGTCCGATGCGCGCCGTGTTCGAGAGCCTGGGCGTGGCGGACGTGGTGACCAAATCGGTCGGCACTTCCAATCCCTACAACATGATCCGCGCCACTTTCGATGCGCTGGTGAACCAGACTTCGCCCAAGTCGGTGGCTCAGCGTCGCGGCAAGAAGGTCGCCGATCTGCTCGGCCGCGGTGGCGCCAGCGAGGCCGAGGCGCAAGCCGACGCCGCAGCGGTCGCGGAGTAAGACACATGGCCAAGAACACGAAGAACAAGACCATCACCATCCGCCAGATCGGTTCGCCGATCCGGCGCCCCGAGAGCCAGAAAAAGATCCTCACGGGGCTGGGCCTTGGCAAGATGCACAAGACGGTCGAGATCGAAGACACCCCCGAAGTGCGCGGCGCGATTGCAAAGCTGCCGCACATGGTAGAGGTGCTCTAGCCACTATCCGGCCCCTCGCCAGTGCGGGGGGCCGACCCGCGTTTCCGCAATCGGCGGGAATGCAGATCCAATCAGCGCGAACAAAGCGAAAGCGAGTGCACAAATGACTTTCAAACTCAACGAAATCCGCGACAACCCCGGCGCCCGCAAGAGCCGTCTGCGCATCGGGCGCGGCATCGGCTCGGGCAAGGGCAAGACCGGCGGCCGCGGCCAGAAGGGCCAGAAGAGCCGTTCGGGCGTCGCCGTGAAGGGTTTCGAGGGCGGCCAGATGCCGCTCCACATGCGGCTTCCCAAGCGCGGGTTCAACAATCCGTTCGGCAAGGATTTTGCCGAGGTGAACATCGGCATGATCCAGAAGTTCATCGATGCGGGCAAGCTCGACGCCAAGGGCACGATCGACCACGCAGCTCTCAAGGCTGCCGGTCTCGCGCGCGGCGGCAAGGACGGCCTGCGTCTGCTTGGCAAGGGCGAACTGACCGCCAAGCTCACGCTCACCGTTGCCGGTGCCTCCAAGGGCGCGATCGAGGCGGTCGAGAAGGCCGGCGGATCGGTCGAGATCGTCAAGGTCAAGAAGGTCAGCGGCAAGCCCAACGAGAACAAGACCGGCAAGCACGCTGCGGCCAAGGCTGACTCCGAATAAACGGAAAAATCGGGAGCGGGGTTCGACATTGCGAAGCCCGCTCCCTATCTGTCCTGTCTGCGCCGGGACGGGCCGGCGCCCATCATACGCAGACGCTAGGATCGACATTTAAGCCATGGCATCACGCGCCGACAATATTGCGAGCCAGATGAGCCTCGCAAACTTCTCCAAAGCCACCGAGCTGCGCCAGCGTATCTGGTTTACCATCGGCGCGCTGATCGTGTTCCGCTTTCTCAGCTTCGTGCCGCTGCCGGGGATCAACCCCCGGGCGCTGGCGCAGCTTGCAGACACCACGCGCGGCGGCATCCTGGACATGTTCAACATGTTCACGGGCGGTAGTCTGGAGCGGATGAGCCTGATCGCGCTCGGCGTGATGCCCTATATTACCGCCTCGATCGTGGTGCAGCTCGCCAGCGCGCTGCACCCGACGCTCGCCGCGATGAAGAAAGAGGGCAGCACCGGGCGGCAGAAGCTCAACCAGTACACCCGCTACGGCACCGTCTTTCTCTGCTCGATCCAGGGCTGGTTTCTCGCCGCCGGGCTCGAGAGCTTCGGTGCGGCCAGCGGTCTCGCCGCGGTGATCGATCCGGGCATCGCGTTTCGTCTCGGGGTGGTGATTTCGCTGGTGGGCGGCACCATGTTCCTGCTGTGGCTGGGCGAGCAGATCACCAGCCGCGGGATCGGTAACGGCGTTTCGCTGATCATCATGGCAGGCATCGTCGCCCAGTTCCCGGGTTTTGCATCGAACCTGTTCGAAGGCGGTCGCACCGGCTCGATTTCGCCCGCGATCATCATCGGCTTCATCCTGATGGTGGTGGTGCTGATCCTGATCATTTCCTTCGTCGAGCGGGCGCAACGGCGCTTGCTGATCCAGTATCCCAAACGCGCCACGCAGCGCGGAATGATGCAGGCCGATCGTTCGCACCTGCCGCTCAAGCTCAACACCGCGGGCGTGATCCCGCCGATCTTCGCCAGTTCGCTGCTGTTGCTGCCGCTGACGATCAGCCAGTTCGCCGGCAATTCGGTCGATACCGAGACCGGTTTCGGTGGCACGATCGTAGCGCTGAACCAGTATCTGGCGCACGGTCAGCCGCTCTACATGACGCTCTACGCGGCCGGCATCATCTTCTTCGCCTTCTTCTACACCGCGGTCGTCTTCAACCCGGAGGAAACCGCCGAGAATCTGAAGAAGAACGGCGGCTTCATTCCCGGCATCCGTCCGGGCAAGCGGACCGAGGAATATCTCGATTACGTGCTTACCCGGATCACCGTGGTCGGCGCGATCTATCTGGCGCTGGTCTGCGTCATCCCGGAATACATGATCGCGCAGACGGGTATTCCGCTGTTTCTCGGCGGCACCAGCCTGCTGATCGTCGTCAATGTGACGGTCGATACCATCAGCCAGATCCAGTCGCATCTGCTGGCGCACCAGTATGGCGACCTCATCAAGAAGGCCAAGTTGAAGGGCCGCAATCGCTAGCTTACCCGCGGGGTCGAAGGGGACTTGACGGAATGGACATAATCCTTCTGGGGCCTCCGGGCGCAGGCAAGGGCACGCAGTCGCAGCGCCTGGTCGAGCACCATGGCATGCGCCAGCTTTCGACCGGCGACATGCTGCGCGGTGCCGTCAAGGCGGGCACGTCCGTCGGGATCAAGGCCAAGGCCGTGATGGATCGCGGCGAGTTGGTCAGCGACGATATCGTCTCGGACCTGATCGATGCCGAACTGACCGAGATGGGCCCAGAGACCGGCGCCATCTTCGACGGCTATCCGCGCACCGAGGCGCAGGCCGGAATGCTCGACGAGATCCTCACCCGCCACGGTCGCAAGCTGGATCACGTTATCGAGCTCGAGGTCGACGAGGATGCGCTGGTGGAGCGGATCATCGGGCGCTTCACCTGCGCCGAATGCGGGGCGGGCTATCACGATCTTTTCAAACTGCCGAAGGTTCCGGGAACCTGCGACAAATGCGGTTCGACCGAATTCAAGCGCAGGCCCGACGATAATGAGGAAACCGTGCGCAAGCGGATGGCGCTCTACCGCGCCGAAACCGCGCCGATCCTGCCGGGGTACGAAAGCCGCGGGATCGTCAGCCGGGTCGATGGCATGGCCAGCATCGAGACGGTGACCCACACCATCGACGCGATCCTTGCGGAGGGCTGAGCAACCGCAGCGTTGGCCGGCCCGGAGCCGAGCGGCCCAGAGCTGAACAGGCGCGGAACCCGGGTCCGCCTGTCGCACGCGATCTTTCCATCCCGCTCGCGCTGGCCTATCGCCGCGGCGAAGGAGTGATGGATGGCTAACCGGTTCTTTCTCGCCGCGGCGCTGCTGCTGGGCGGCGTCGCGACCTCCCCCGCGACCGCGGAGGTGGTCTCGACCAGCGGGGACGGCTTCGTCACCCGCGCCACCGCCGAAGTGGCGGCCGAGCCACTTGCGGTGTGGCTGGCGCTGATCAAACCGGCCGAATGGTGGAATTCGGAACACACCTGGTCGGGCGATGCGGCGAATATGATTTTGACCCCGCAGGCGGGCGGGTGCCTGTGCGAAACGATCCCGGGCGACGACAGCGAAGAAGGCTTCGCGATGGACGGCAGCGCGCATCACGCCACCGTCGTCCAGGCCTTTCCGCTGCGCGTGCTGCGCCTGCGCGGCGGGCTGGGTCCCCTGCAGGGCGAACCGGCCACCGGCATCCTCACCGTCACGCTCAAGGAAATCGATGGCGGAACCCGTATCTTGTGGGAATACAATGTCGGCGGGCCGATGCGCTATGAGATTGCGGGGATCGCCGGGGCGGTGGATGATGTGATGAGCCAACAATTGGCGGGGCTGCGCGATCGTCTCGGTGCGCTGGGCGCCGCCGCCTCCGCTCCCACGTCCGATGCCGCTCCGGACAAGACGGAACCGCAGATCGCACCCGAAGCGACGCTCGAGGAGCAGATCGATGCGCTCGGGGATAGCGAATAGTCGGGCGCTGCCCGACAAACGTCTGCCGCATGCGTTTTGACGGGCGACCTGATTTGGGTTATATCCTCTCCAACAGCGCCGCGCCGTCCTTCGGACGG
>JAHJPT010000073.1 GCA_018819685.1 Alphaproteobacteria bacterium | reverse complement strand
TAGACGAGCGAGGTCGCGGAGGAGGTGATGGTGTCGTGCGCCGCCATCATCAGGAAATTCATGTGATCGACCACCGCCTCGACATCCATCAGGCTGCCGTCCTCGAACTCGGCGGTGGCGAACTGGCTGAACATGTCCTGCCCGTCCCCTTCGGCGCGGCGGCGCTGGGTTTCGCGGGTGAAATAATCGACCAGAAAGGCGCGCCCGTCGACGCCCTTTTTCATCTTGGTGAAGGGCAGCGGGCGGCGCACCGGGGCAATCGAGGCCTGAACCATGTCGACGAAGGCCTGGTTGATCCGATCCGCTTCCTCGCCGAAGGGCAGGCCGATGAAGCTGTCGGCGGCGAGATCGAGCGTGAGCTGTTTGATCGCGGGGTAGAATGCCATCGGACCCGCGCCCCATTGCTCCATCCGCGCGGAAATCCCGCGGTTGAGGCTGTCGGCATAGTGCCGCATCGGCCCGGGCTTGAAGGCGATCGACAGCGCGCGGCGATCGGCGCGGTGGTGGTCGAAATCGAGCAGCATCAGCCCGCCGGGGAACAGGCGGTGCAGAACCGGGCTCCAGCCCTGATCGCTCGAGAAGATCTTGCCGCGATCGAACAGCATCAGCTCGTTCGCCTCGGGGCCGATCAGCGCGACATGCCAGCCGCCCATCGAATTGACCTTGTAGACCGGGCCATAGGTCTCGAACATCCGCCGTGCGAAAGCGTGCGGATCGGAGAGCTGGGTGAAGGTGTGGCCGACGAGCGGATAGCCCTTCTCGCCCGGAACATGGTCGAGCGAGCCTGCGGGCAGCTTGTCGCGCCAGTCCTTCGGGGTGAATTCGGCGGGCTGGTGGGACGCTAGCGTAGCCATAGGTTGCTCCTTGATACTTACCTGCGTGTAAGCAACCTCGCCGGCTAAAGCCACCCGGACAATTCGCGCCGCAGGATCGTCTCGAGCATCGCCAGCCCAGCGTCGGAAGTGTTGAGGCAGGATAGCGCCGCGAATTCCTCCCCCCCGGCCTCGATGAACTGCTGCCTGCCCTCCATCGCGAGCTCCTCGAGCGTCTCGAGGCAATCGGCGGAGAAGCCCGGCGCGGCGATCGCGATCCGTCTGGTGCCTGCGCGCGCCTCTTCCTCGAGCGTGATGTCCGTTGCAGGCTCCAGCCATTTGGCGCGGCCGAAGCGCGACTGGAAGGTCGTGCGGAGCCGCAAGCCGAGACGGTTCAGCCGCGCTTCGAGCAGCCGCGCCGTCTTGCGGCAGTGGCAGTGGTAGGGATCGCCCAGATGCAGCGTGCGCTCGGGCATTCCGTGGAAGCTCAGCAGCAGCAGTTCGGGCGCGAAATCCAGCGCATCGAGCTGGCGCGAAATGTCGACGGCGAGCGCATCGATATAGGCGGGATCATCGTGATAGGGCGGAAGCGTTCGCAGGCTCGGCTGCCAGCGCATCGCCTTGAGCGCATCGCTCGCCTTATCGACCACGGTGGCGGTGGTCGCGCCCGAATACTGCGGATAGAGCGGTGCCAGCAGTACGCGTTCGCAGCCCGCCGCCATCATCGCATCGAGCCGGTCCGGAATCGAAGGCGTACCATAGCGCATCGCCCAGTCCACCCTTACGCTCTTGCCCAGCCGCTCCTGCATCGCCTCGGCCTGACGGCGCGTAATCACCGCCAGCGGCGAACCCTCTTCGGTCCAGACCTTGGCATAGGCGGCGGCACTTTTCTTGGGGCGGGTCGTCAGGATGATACCGCGCAGGATCGGCTGCCACACGATCTGCGGGATCTCGACAACCCTTCGATCGGAAAGAAATTCGCCCAGATAGCGCTTCACCGATCCGGGATCGGGCGCTTCGGGGGTGCCGAGATTGACCAGCAGCACGCCGACCCCGCCCGAGCGGACTGGGGGATGGTCGTGCGGCAAGGTCTGGTTCTGCCAGGTCATAATCCCTCCGATAGCAGCGGCAGGCGGCGAAAGCGCACGCCTGTCGCGGCAAACAATGCATTGGCGATGGCCGGTGGCGCAACCGCCACACCCAGCTCGCCGGGATCGAACGGCGGCGCATCGCTGGCGACCAGATCGAGGACGATTTCGGGCGCGTCCGCCAAGGTCGGCAGGTCCAGGTCGACCAGTCGAGCGCTGACGGGCAGACCACCGAGATAGCTCACGCTCGAGCCGGTCGCCAGCGACAGCCCGAACAGCAGCCCGCCCTCGATCTGTTGGCGCGCGATGTCGACATTCACGATCCGGCCGATGTCCGCCACCGCAGTGAGCCGCGACACGCGCACGCCGCCCTGCCCCAATTGCGCCTGCGCCACGCAGGCGATCGCCCCGCTTGCCTCGCCGAAATCCATTCGGATCAGCGCTAGTCCCTGTCGGCTGCCCTCGCCGCCGCCATCCCATTCACCCAGCTCGGTAGCGCGGCGCAGCACCTCGGCGACGCGTTCGTCGTGGCCGAGCATCGTCATCCGGTAGAGATAGGGGTCGCGCGCCGCCTCGCGCGCGAGTTCGTCGACGAAGCTCTCGGTCGCGAAACCGGTATAGACCGCCGAATTGCCGCGCAGCAGCCCCGTTGGCAGTTCGAGCGGAACGGTCACGTGATCGACCGCGACAT
Organism: Alphaproteobacteria bacterium; assembly: GCA_018819685.1. Classification (GTDB taxonomy): domain Bacteria; phylum Pseudomonadota; class Alphaproteobacteria; order Sphingomonadales; family Sphingomonadaceae; genus Qipengyuania; species Qipengyuania benthica. Next base: position 4,804 of record JAHJPT010000073.1, on the reverse strand, counting down.
TGGGGATCGCGTAAGGCGGCACCGCCCCTTCGCAGGCCAGCGGATCGGCTTCGGCCCCGGCCCGTGCGATCGCCGCTTCGGGCGTGGCATTGTCGAACAGGCGCTCGCCGAATTCGCGCATGGTTGCCGGCAGAGCCAGCCGCGCCCGCCAGGCGATCGGGGTCCGCTCTTCGCCGGGTGAAAGCTTGGCCGTGAGCACGAGCGCGACTGGGGTCCGCGGCGGCAGCGCCTTGAATTCCTCCGCTCGGGGCCAGGTCAGCTGCACGGGTCGGCCGATTTGCCGCGCGATCTGCGCGATCTCGATCGCATGCTGCTTTTCCAGCCGCGCATCGAAGCTGCCGCCCGCGCCGACCGGATAGAGCACCACATCGCTTGGGGACAAGCCCGCCGCAGCGGCTGCGGCCTCCCGCGCGGCTTCGGGCGCCTGCGACGCGATCCACAATTCCAGCCGGCCATCGGCATAGCGCGCGGTGGCGCTGGCGGTCTCGATCGCAGCGTGGACTGCAGGGGCGATATCATAGCGCTGGACCGGATCGAGACGGGTCAGCAGCGCGTCGGGATCTCCGTAGCTCGCGATCCGCATCGCCTCACCGGTGCGGACACTGCGGTCCAGCGCCTCTTCGATTGCTTCGCTATCGACTCCGCCCGGCCCCCCAAAGCGCAGCGCCATCCGGTCGAGCGCGCGGTCGGCGCGCCACCAGCTGTCCGCCACCGCCGCGATCCAGCGCTTCGCCTTCACCAGCCCGACCAGCCCCGCGCCGGCAGCGGCCGCTTCGTCGAAAGTCACCAGCTCGGGCAGCCCCACCGGCCCGTGTCGGATCGAAGCATAGACCATTCCGGGAAGACGGATGTCGGCGGCGAACAGATAGGTGCCATCGACCTTGGCCGGCAGGTCGAGCCGGGGGAACTCGTCCGGCCCGGGCATCCCGCTTGCCGCAGGCCGCTCGCCCGGAGGCGAGGGCCGCAGCGGCGGAGGATCGGGCACAATCATCTGCGCGGCTTGTGCAGCCAGTTCGCCGAACCGGAGGCGTTTGCCGTCGTGGACGATAAGGCCGTCCTCCGCCTCGCACTCCTCCCAGGCGATCCCCCAGCGTTCTGCCGCAGCCATGGCGAGCATGGCGCGCGCCGCGGCTCCCGCCGCGCGGCAATCGTCTTCATAGGCGCGCAGGGTCGAGCCCTCGGCGGTGGCGATGAAACTTTCCGCGCGGGCGAAGCGCTCGACCAGAAGGCTGTCCGGAGCGTCTGCGAGGTCGGGCAGCACCGCCCACAGCGGCGCCCATTTCGCAGCCAGCGCGACGTTGGCTTGCGCACCGTTGGGCGGCACCGTCGCGACGGCGATCTGGCGCCACGAAGCGCCCATTTCCTGCGCGACGATCTGCGGCAGGACGGTGGTCACTCCCTGTCCCATCTCCAGCTGGGGCACCGCCACGGTCACCACTCCGTCCTCGGCCACGGTCAGCCAGGCGCCGAACCGATGCTCGCCCGCCCCGGTCTGCAGGGAAGGAGGATAGCTGCGCGGCCAGGCCCACCACGCCACCAGCAGTCCCCCGCCCACCGCCGCTCCGGTGAGCAGCTGGCGACGCGACAGCGAGACCGAGGTCAGGAGGTCTTTGCCAGCCAAGCTGCGAGCTTTGCGGCGATGGCGCGGAACGGTTCCGCAATCGCGCCGTCGCCTGCCGCGGGCGGCTGACCGGAATCGCTGCCCTGCCGGATAGCGAGGTCGAGCGGGATTCGCCCCAGGAAAGGCAATTCGAGCCGTCGGGCCGCCTCCTCGACACCGCCCGCGCCGAAGGGATCCGAAATCTCGCCGCAATGCGGGCAGGCATAGCCCGCCATGTTCTCCACCAGCCCGATCACCGGCACCCCGGCCTGGTCGAACAACTGCCCCGCGCGCGCCGCATCGATCAGCGCGAGGTCCTGCGGGGTGGAGACCAGCACCGCGCCGGCGGGCTTGAACTTCTGCAGCATGGTTAGCTGGACATCGCCGGTGCCCGGCGGCAGATCGACCAGCAGCAGCTCGGCATCGCCCCAATGCGCGTCGATCAGCTGGCTCAGCGCATTGCCCGCCATCGGCCCGCGCCAGGCGATCGCCTGCCCCGGCTTGACCAGATGCCCCATCGACAGCACCGGCACCCCGACCGCGCTTGCGACCGGGACCAGCTTGTCCTCGCGCGCTTCGGGTCGCACGCCCTGATTGCCCAGGATCGTGGGTTGCGAGGGGCCGTAGATGTCGGCGTCGACCAGACCGACCTTGTGGCCCATGCGGTGGAGCGCGACGGCGAGATTGGCGGTCAGCGTGGACTTGCCGACGCCGCCCTTGCCCGAGCCCACTGCGACGATCCGGCGCGCCTTGCGTTCGGCGGTGAGGATCACGCGGACCTCGTTCACGCCGGCAGCAGCGCCGACCCGTTGGGTCACGGCAGCCTCCGCTTGCTCGCGCTGGCGCGGATCGAGCCCGGCGACGTCGAGCACGACCGTCGCGCGACCGTCCTTCATCGTCGCCGAGGTGACGCGATCGCGGAGCGGAGCGGGAAGCGCAGCGATTAACGGATGATCGACCATGCGCTGCGCCGTGTAGCATCAAAAAGCGCGCGACAACCCCTGTTTTTCTCGCAGATCGACCCTATAGATATTGCATGCGAATATTGGACGGGTTTGGAAAACACATCGGGCTGGCCATGGCCGGCGGCCGCAACCCCTGGGGCAAGGGTCCCGGCAAGGGCTCCGGCGACAGCAATGGCGATAACGGCGACACACCGCCGTCGGACGGATCGGACGACAAGCCCGCTGCCAAGCCCAAGGGGCCAAAGAACCCATGGCTACCGCCGGATGCCACCGGCGGCGGTCCGCGCCGTCCCGCCAATATCGAAGACATCTTCAAGAACCGCGGCCCCGAAGGTCCGCGCCGCTCGGGCGGTCCCGGCGGGCCCAATTTCCGTTTCCCCAGGCGCTCCGGCGGCGGCAGCTGGCTGCCCTTTGCCGCAATCGGCCTGGTAGCGATCCTCGTGCTCGCGACCAGCGTCCATCTGGTCGAGGCGCAGGAAAAGGCCGTGGTAAAGACGCTCGGCAACTACACGAGGACGCTGGAGCCCGGGCTCAATTTCACCGCCCCATTCCCGATCGAGAACGTCTCCATCGAAGACGTCCAGGGCGTCCGCGCGCTGCGCATCCCCGGCTCGGGCGACAGCGCCAAGCTCATCCTGACCGGCGACCAGAACCTCGTCGATCTGAGCTACATCGTGCGCTGGAACATCAAGAGCCTCGAGAATTTCATGTTTTCGCTGGCCGAGCCGATCGAAACCGTCGGCGAAGTGGCGGAAGCCGCGATGCGCGCTGAAATCGCCGAGAAGACGCTCGACCAGACCTTCTCGGGTCAGGGACGTGCCGAAATCGAACAGGACGTGCGTCAGCGGATGCAGACCGCGCTCGATGCCTACAATTCGGGCATCCAGGTGCTCGGTGTCGAAATCGACAAGGCCGACCCTCCCGCCGAAGTCGTCGATGCATTCCGCGATGTCTCGGTCGCCGAACAGAACGCCGACGCTTCGCGCAATCAGGCGCGCGGCTACGCCCAGCAGGTCCTCGCGCAGGCGCAGGGCGAGGCCGAGGCCTTCGACGAAGTCTATGAGGAGTATCGTCTCGCGCCCGAAGTCACCCGTCGCCGCCTCTATTACGAGACCATGGAAAGGGTGCTGAGCCAGACCGATACGACCGTGGTCGAGAACGACGGCGTCACCACCTATCTGCCGCTGCCCGAAGTGCGCCGCCGCAGCAACAATGCTGCGCCCGCCGCGAGCGCTCCGGTCCAGCCGCAGGGAGACAGCCAGTGAACATGACCAATATCTGGGAAAAGCGCCGCGGCGTCCTGATCGCTCTTGCGGTGCTGATCGTGCTGTTCTTCGCCAGCGTCTATATCGTACCCGAGGAAGAGCAGGCCGTTGTGATCCGCACCGGCGAGCCGATCGGGGTCGTCAACACGCCGGGTGGCACCACCAATGCCGGGCTGTACCTGAAGGTGCCCTTCATCGACTCGGTGCGCCGGGTCGAGAAGCGGGTTCTCGATCTCGAGATGTCCGACGAGGAAGTGCTGTCGAACGATCAGCAGCGCCTGCTGGTCAACGCCTATGCGCGGTTCAGGATCTTCGATCCGGTGCGGATGGTCGAGCGCGCCGGGACCACCGAAGGAGTGCGGCTCGCGCTCGAGCCGATCCTCAATTCGGTGCTGCGCCAGGAACTCGGTCGCCGGACCTTCCAGAACATGCTGACCGCCGAGCGCGGCAGCGCCTTGGCGAATGTACGCGCCAATCTGGATCGCCAGGCCCGGCAATACGGCGCCGAGGTGATCGACGTGAAGATCAAGCGCACCGATCTGCCCGATGGCGCACCGCTCAATTCGGCGTTCCGCCGGATGGAATCGGATCGCGAACGCGAAGCGCGCACCATCCGCGCTCAGGGCGAACGCGATGCCCGCATCATCCGCGCCGAGGCGGATGCGGATTCGGCGCGGATCTATGCAGACAGCTTCGGCAAGGATCCGTCGTTCTACGATTTCTACCGCGCCATGCAGAGCTACGACACCACCTTTTCCGCGCGCAACGGCAACGAGAGCAGCATCATCCTGTCGCCCGACAACGAGTATCTCAGGCAGTTCCGCGGACAGAATTGACCGTTCGTCGAGCGGAACTTTCCGCGTTCAATGGCGGTTCAGCGGATACCGGTTGAAACGGACCGAAGCCCTATGAAGGCGCATGCCGGCTGCCGAGTACCGGAGCAGGTGCGCCCCGTGAAAAGGAACGAGAGGACG
>JAHJPT010000072.1 GCA_018819685.1 Alphaproteobacteria bacterium | reverse complement strand
CCTGGAGGATGATCGCGGCGGCGTGGCTGTCGATCCGCTCGGCGCGCTTGGCGCGGCTCATGTCCTGCCCGATCATCGCCGCCTCGGCGCTGGCGGTGGACCAGCGCTCGTCCCACAGCAGCACGGGCAGCGCGAGCGCGGCGGCGAGATTGCGCGCATAGGCCCGGCTCGCCTGCGCGCGCGGGCCTTCGCCGCCGTCCATATTGCGCGGCAGGCCGATCACCAGTCCCTTGATCGAGCGCTGCTGGACGAGTTCGCGCAGCTTGCCGCAATCGGCGGTGAACTTGCCGCGCTGCAGGGTTTTGCCCGCAGTCGCGAAGCGCCAGCCGGCATCGCAGGTCGCGAGGCCGATGGTGCGGGTGCCGAGATCGAGACCGAGCAGCACCCCGCCATCGGGCAGCTGCTCGTCGAACGCGGCCGCGCTGTCGGTTACGAGCCCGCCGGCGTCCATGCCGATACCCGTTCCAGCACGTCCTTCTGCACATTCGCCCAGAACAGTGGAATGTCGTAAACGTGGTAATTGTTGCCCGGCAAGACGCCTTCGCCCAGCTCGGGCGGGTCGCCGATCAGCAGCAGGCCTGCGGCATCGCACCGTGCCGGAACCGCTCCCGGGACGAGCTCGCCGCGCGAGAGGCTTTCGTCGGGGACTAGCGTACCGAGATTGCTGCTGGCGGGCGCCGCGCCATTGGCGCCACCGGTAAGGGGATTGACGCACAGGATCGGCCCGTCGCCGCGCTGCTGACCATCCAAACCCGGCGTGCTGCCGTAGCGACGCATCAGGAAATCGGGATCGTTGTCGTCGGCGAAGCTGGACCAACCCAAGATGCAGCCGGTCTGCCCGGGCGCCGCGCAGGCCGGAAAAGGAAGCGCGGGAAGGTCATGGTCAATCGAGATGGGCCAGCCCGGGGCGTAGACGGCGGCCACGCGGTTCTCGAGTTCGGTGTCGGCGACCTCTTCCATCAACAACCGCAGAATATGCAGCGCGCCCTGGCTGTGTCCGGCGAGCACGATCGGCTTGTCCGGATCCACGCTCTCGACGAAATAGCGGAACGCCTCGCGCACATCGGCATAGGCCGCATCGATCGCCAGCTTCGCTGCGGGTTTGTCGGTCAGGAAGGCGCCAACCGCGGCCTGACGGTATTTCGGCGCCCAGATCTCGTCCGCGGCATTGAACGGGCTGGCGAGCCCGCGCAGGAAGGTGCGGGCGCGTTCGTGCGTCGTCCGGTCGGCAAGGCTGGCGTTCCAGTCGCCACCCGCCTGGATATAGCTGGTCGGGGGAACGAAGAAGACCGCGAACTCGGGCGTTTCCGCCCGTGCAATCGGATCGGCGCGGCGGCTGCTCTCGGGCGCGAGCGCGCCCGGGACGTCGCCCAGCGTGCGCTCTGCGGCGGGTGCTTCGGGGGAAGGCTCGCGAGTCGCCGGATCTTCGGGAGGCTCGGCGAGGGCGGGCTGATAGCGTGCCGGATCGTCGGTGCCGATCCCGGGGCGCGAGTACCACATTTCCGGGTCTTCATAGGCGTTTGCGGGCAATGCCTCCTGCTCGACGAATTCGCCGCGCGGCACGAAGGCGATCTCGGTCGCCTCGCGCGACCAGATCGACAGCGCGACCCCGCCCAGGATCACGGCGACAATGACGAATGCGATGAAATAGAGAAACTTACGCGCCATTCCTTGCCGCCTCTCCAGCTTGGTCTTCCTCGTCCGCAGTCTCGGCGCGCCGTTCCAGCGCAACCTTGATCATCGCCAGGAGGGGGTCGGCCAGGAACAGGCCGATGATCCCGAACAGGATGCCCATGACAAGCTGCGCCGCCAGCACCATCGCAGGCGCCAGATCGACCGTCTTGCGGGCGATCATCGGCACCACGACGTAGCCGTCGAAGTTCTGCACGAACAGATAGACGAAGATCGTGTAGAGCCCCATGTCGAGCCCGCCGGAGAAGCCCACCAACACCATCAAAACGCCGGAGATGATGGCCCCGAGATTGGGGACGAAGGCGAGCAGGCCCGTCAGGATCGCCAGCAGCGCGGCCATCGGCACCGCACCGACGCCGATCAGCGGGCCGACGAAGGCCAGCATGACATAGGTGAATACGCCTTCGATCAGCATGCCCAGCAAGCGTCCCGCCATCAGCCGGCGCAGCGTCTGCGCCATCCGCGTCGCGGTCAGATAGAAGGAAGCCCGTCTCGCGCGCGGCAAGGTCCAGGCGACCCCACGTTCGTAAAGCTGCGGCTCGAGCGCCACATAGACCCCGATGATCACGATCAGCACCACCGTCGTAAGCCCGCCCAGCAGCCCGCCCAGCGCGCGGGTGAGCGTGCCGATCCCGCTGGTGATGCTGCTTGCATAATTCTGCAGCTGGGATTGGCTGATCTCGATCCCCTGCGCCTGTAACCAGCGGACCAAATCGGTAACCTGACGTTCGACGATCGCAGGGAATTGCGCCGCCTCGCTCGAGATCGTCGCGCCGATGAAGTAGCCAAGCCACACGAGGAAGGCGACGGTCAGCAACAGGACGATCGAGACGCGCAGATAGCGCGGTATCGACAGGATTCGTCCAAGCAGGCGTGCGCCTCCGTCGATCATTGCGGCGAAGACGAGGGCACCGAAAACCACCAGCAGCGACTGGGCGATGTAAACCGTGAGGATCATCCCCCCGACCACCAGCGTCCAGACGAACGCGCGCCGGGCTTCGTACAGCAGCCGCGGATCGGAAATGCGCGATGGGCTGTTGCCCAGATCCTCTCTCGCAAGTTCGGCGGGAGAGGCGAAGCGGCTCTCGGTTTCGCCCTGCGCGGATGCGTTGGCGGAAGGGCCGCTCATGGTGCTATTCGGCCCGTTCGGCAAGCGGCGGACGCAGCGTGGACCAGGCGCGGTCGGCGCGCAGCGAAGTGATCCAGCTGACCGGGTTGAGGCTGGTGGTGCCATCGAGCGAGAAGGTAATGAACTCGGCACGCCCGCCGATGTTCTCCAGCGGCACCGGTCCGCCGAGCCCTTGCGCGAAGATCTCCGCCCGGCTGTCGGCCGAATGGTCGCGATTATCGCCCATCACAAAGACATGGCCTTCCGGCACGGTGATCTCGGGATAATTGTCGAGATACTGGTCCTGGTGATCGATGATGAGATAGCTCGCGCCATTGGGCAGCGTTTCGCGCCGCACGGGGATTTCATAGACCGATTCCCCGTTCGGCTCGCGCATCAGATAGGGGGCGAAATCGCCCATGCAGGG
>JAHJPT010000071.1 GCA_018819685.1 Alphaproteobacteria bacterium | reverse complement strand
TGGTGCAGGATCACGGCTACGATGTCGAAAGCATCGATCGCGGCATTCACGATATGCTTGCGCTGACCGAAGGCCGGCCGCCCGAATTCAATCTGGCGATCACCATCGCGCTCGAGCATTTCGCCGCGATCATCAGCCGCCAGCTGCTCGCCCATCCCGAATATCTCGCGGGCGCCGACCCGGTCGCCGCGGATGTCTGGCGCTGGCATGCGACCGAGGAAATCGAACACAAGGGGCTGGTCTACGATGTCTGGCTCCACGCCACCCGCGACTGGAGCGCGTGGAAGCGCTGGAAGGTGCGCTCGCTGATCGCGCTGCTGATCACGCGCAAATATTTCGGCAACCGGGTGCGCGATGCGATCGGACTGCTGATCCAGGACGGGTTCGACCTCCGCACCGCACGCCGCAAGCTGCGCGCCTTCCTGTGGTGGAAGCCCGGAATGATGCGGCGGATGTTTTTCGAATGGGCGGCGATCCTCAAGCCCGGCTTCCACCCCTGGCAGCACGACGACCGGGCGCTGATCGGTCTCGACGACAGTCCCTACTCGGCCGCGGTGATGCCCGCCGAATAGGCCCGCCCTCGGCTTATTGACATTGATGTAAGTAACGGCTAGTTCCCTTGATGTTATTCAAGCGATGGAGCCGTTCGATGAACGCACCTGCCCAGATCGATACCCCCGCCCCCAAGGCCAAGACCATGCGCCCCGCGCCGACGCCCGAGGGTCTCGAAATCATCATCCGCGACGAACGCTTCAACCGCGACGCCAAGCCGCGGCGCTGGTGGGCGGGCGATGCCTTCGGCACCGCCTGGCACAACGCGCTCTCGGCAACCTTCCCGCGCGGCGAGGCCTTCTTCATCGAGGCGGTCAAGGCGCACCGGGCGGGTGCCGACCCCAAGCTCGAGGCCGAGATCCGCGCCTTCGTCCGCCAGGAAATCAACCACACGCGCGAACATGTCGCCTTCAACCGCCTCGCCGAGGATGCCGGCTACGACATCGCCAAGATCGACAAACGCGTCGAGCAACTGCTGGCGCTGACCAAGGGCCGCCCGCCGATCGCCAATCTGCTCGTGACCATGGCGCTCGAGCACTACACCGCGATGATGGCGCATGAATTTCTCGCCAATCCCAGCCATTTCGAGGATTCCGACCCCGAGGTGCGCGCGATGTGGCGCTGGCACGCGGTCGAGGAAATCGAGCACAAGGGCGTCGCCTACGACACCTTCGAACACGCCACGCGCGACTGGACCCCGTTCCGTCGCTGGATGCGCCGCTCGGTGGTGATGCTGATCGTCACCCGCCGCTTCCTCTTCAACCGCTGGATCGACGCGATGGATCTGCTGGCGCAGGACGGGATCACCGGTTGGAAGGCGCGCTGGGGCCTCTTCAAATACCTCACCGTGACGCCCGGCGTGCTGCGGCGGATCTTCCCCGCCTGGCTGAGCTATTTCCGCCCCGGCTTCCATCCCTGGGACCACGACGATCGCGCGCTGATCGGCAAATACGAGGGCGAGTTCGAAGCCGCGCTGATGCCGGCGGAATAGCTTCCGTTCTTCCAACATGGTCCGGCGCCGTCGAGCTAGGTCTCGGCGGCGCTGGAAGTGTATGGTCTGCTAGGCCGCGTCGAGAAGATCGACCGGTGCGACTCTGCCTTGCTCATCCAGATCGAGGGCGAAGCACGTCACCGCTGCCTCGTGTCCGCGCGCACGGCTGAACCGCTCGACGATCTTTCCGGCGGGCCGGAACCCCGTCTTGTGCAGCACGCGGCCCGATGCCGGATTGTCGAGGAAATGCTCCGCGCTCACCCGGTTCCAGCCGCGCGTCCGCGCGACCTCGAGGATCCCGTCAACAGCTTCGGTTGCGATCCCGCGCCCCGACCAGGCACGCCCCACCCAATAGCCGAGCTCGTGCCCGCCGCGGTCCAGCGGCTCCAGCCCGATACAGCCCACGACCGGGGCTCCTGCCATCTCCGGCAGGGTGATCAGGAACTTCGCTTCATCCGTCTTGCGCGGCAGACAGGCGAATGCCTGCGCATCGGCCGGCGTATACGGCCACGGCGCGCGGGCGAGATTGCGCACCACGCCTTCGTCATTGATGGCTTCGTAGATCCCCGGCCAGTCTTCGGGCCAGATCGGACGCAGCATAACCCTCTGGCTGCGATGGAACATCGGACTTCTCCCCGGTGTGCCCCTGCGCCGCTCCCGCTAGGGGCCGCGCATGACAATTTCGCTTCTGCGGACGATTGAATCCGCGGCTTTTCGAGGGAGAAACGACAAGAGGGAGACGGACCCCCTGAAATCAGGATGGTCCCATCTCCCTCTGCGTCTGCCGGGTTTCGACCCGGCCGGGACCATCCTGATGGACGATCCCGTTATCGAATCATCCGATTATTCGGCGGCTTCCGCCTGCACGTCGACCGAGACGTATTTGCGGCCGAGCTTGCCCGAGTGGAATCGCACGATGCCGTCGTTGAGCGCGAACAGCGTGTAGTCCTTGCCCATGCCGACATTGACCGCCGGGTAGAACTTGGTGCCGCGCTGGCGCACGATGATGTTGCCGGCGACCACTGCCTGGCTGCCGAACTTCTTCACGCCGAGGCGGCGACCTGCGGAGTCGCGACCGTTGCGGGACGAACCACCTGCTTTTTTATGTGCCATCGTCGGGTATCCTTACTTCTGCTCTTCGGCCTTGTCGGCCGATGCTTTCTTGGCGGGAGCCTTCTTCGCAGCAGGCTTCTTGTCGGCGACGGCCTTCTTGGGTGCCGCCTTCGCGGCTTCGGCCTTGGCTTCGCCAGCAGGCGCAGCGGCGGTCTTGTCGGCAGCCTTGGGCGCGTCGTCGGCCTTGGCAGCCGCAGCCTTGGGAGCCGCCTTGCTGTCGCCGACCTGCATGATGCGCAGCAGCGTCATCTGCTGGCGATGACCGGCCTTGCGGCGATAATTGTGCCGCCGGCGCTTCTTGAAGACGATCACCTTCTCGCTCTTGGCCTGAGCGATGATCTCCGCCGAAACGGTAACCTTGCCGGCTTCGGCGAGATCGTCGCCCTCGCCCGCGAGCAGGACATCGCCCAGCGTAACGGTGTCGCCGGCTTCGCCTGCGAGCTTTTCAACTGCGATCTTGTCTCCGGCGGCAACCCGGTATTGCTTGCCGCCCGTGCGCACGACTGCGAACATGGTGCTTTTCTCTCATTCAAAATGCTTTGCCGCGTTCTTGCGAAGACACGGCGCGCCCGTCGACCCGCCAGATGGCGAGGCCCGGAAAGATGGGTGCCGTTAAGGGAATGCCCCCACCAAGTCAACGCTCGACCGCGCGAAAATTCGTTTCAAAATTCTCCGGGGGTCGTTCGCCAACGCGGTGGCGCGACGGCTGAGCCGTGCTATCAGGCTGGCGATGCCTCGCCCAGCCCGTCTTGCCCTTCCCGCCTTGGGTGTTCTCGCTCTGAGCGCCTGTGCCAGCCCTTCCGCCGACTATCCATCGCTGGCGATCCGCGACGTTGAGCGCGCGCGAGGCCAGTTCGAACCCATCGCGGTCGATCCGATAGCCGTTCCCGAGGTGCCGGTGAGCTATGAAGGCAGCCTCGAAGAGCGCCTGGCAGGGTTGGTCGGAGCCGCCCGCAGCGCCCACCAGCGGTTCGTCGCCAGCGCCCCCGCCGCGCGCCGGACCGTTGCGGCCACGGGCCGCACTGTTGTCGGCAGCAGCGCCTGGGGAGCCGCGCAGGTTGCGCTGGCCGACCTCGATTCGATCCGCAGCGATACCGCTATCGCTCTGGCGGATCTCGATATTCTGCATATCGCCGCCGCCATTGCGGCCGAGGATTGGGCGCAGATCGATGCCGCGCGATCGCTGGTCATCGAGCTGGTAGAGGAAGAAGACGAGCTGCTCGCCGAACTGCGCGAGCGCGTGGAACCATGAGTCTCGCCTGCGTCGAATGCCCGGTTCGCGACCGTGCGGCTTGTGCCGTGCTCGAGGAAGACGAGCGCAACGCGCTAGCCAGGGCCGGGCGGATGCGCGACCTGAAGCGCAACGAAACGCTGTTCGCTGCGGGCGAACCCGTGTCGAGCTGCGCAACGCTGGTTTCCGGTGCGCTCAAGGTCGCCACCATGGATGCCGAGGGGCGCGAGCAGATCCTGGCGCTCATCCATCCCGCAGGTTTCGTTGGCGAATTCTTCCGCCCCTTCGCCGAACACGATGTGATCGCATTGTCCGACAGTCGGCTTTGCGTATTCGCCGGCCCGACCATGGAGCAAGCGATCGATGCCTATCCAGCGCTGGCCCGTGCGCTGCTGCGGCGCGCGCAGGAGGACCTTCATGCGAGCCGGGTGCTGCAGGCGCTGACCGGCAAGGCTTCGGGCAAGGCACGGGTCGCAGCGCTGTTGCTCGGCTTCGGCCAGGCGGCGAGCGATTCGCCCTGCCATCCCGCGGCGCAGTTCGATCTGCCGCTATCACGAGGCGAAATGGCCAACATGCTGGGACTGACCATCGAAACCGTCAGTCGCCAGATTACCGTACTCGAGCGCGAAGGCGCGATCGCACGCAAGGGAAAGCGCGGGATCGAACTCGTTGATCCCGCGCTCCTCTCCGAAGCGGCCGCCTGACCGCCTCTCCCCACTTGGCCCGCTAGATCGTGGCGACGATCGTCACCATGGCGATCGCCCAGGCCAGGATCAGGACGGGCAGGATCATCATCTGGACCATCGCATCGCGTCCGAGCAGACGTCCGGTGTGCGTGGAGATCCCCAGCCGCTTGAGTTGTTTCAGATCGAGCGGGCGCTGACCGGCCTGTGGCGCAAGCCGGGTCCAGATCATCGGCACGCCGAAGCCCGCGAGGATGAAGATCGCGAAAATCGCCATGGGAATCGCGAGACCGGGGCTCTGCAGACCGATCCCGAGCACCGCGATGAAGCCGAGATAGAGCGCGACCGTCGCGCCATAGAGCGCCTTGGGCATTTCGAAGCTGCGATCGACCACCACCTGATGGCGTGGTTCCGCACGGATGATGGCATGTTCGGCGACGATCTCGCGAGTGAAATGCTTGGACATGATCGGAACTCCCGGTTGCTGTACAGCCGGTTTGCGCCGAACGGGAGCGGCGTTCCTTGATCACGATCAAACGAGAATAATTACTGCCAGCGTGCCAGCGCGTCGTGATCCTCGGCGCGAGGCTCGATCCAGTGCCAGCCGTCGCCGCGCTTCTCGCGCTTCCACAGCCAACTGGCCGACTTGAGGTGGTCCATGAGAAAATCGACCGCCTCGAGCGCGCCGCGCCGATGTCGCGCCGCCGCGGCGACCAGCACGATCCCCTCGCCGGGCGTCAGGACACCGATCCGGTGCCAGACCAGCACGCCGTCGAGCGCGAACCGGCGTCGCGCCTGCTCGGCCAATCGCTCCATCCCTGAGAGCGTGAGCGGTCCGTAATGGGTGAGTTCGAGCGCCTTCACCGGCACCTCGGG
>JAHJPT010000006.1 GCA_018819685.1 Alphaproteobacteria bacterium | reverse complement strand
TGCTGGCGTCGGAAGCATGACTATTGGACTAGTTGGCGGAGAGGGAGGGATTCGAACCCTCGGAACGCTTGCGCGCTCAACAGTTTTCGAGACTGCCCCGTTCGACCACTCCGGCACCTCTCCGCATCGCCCTGTCGGCGCGCTGGCGGGGCGAACCCCGCCCCGGTCGTTGGGAAGCCGCGCGGTTAGCCCAAGCTTTTGGGCGGGGCAAGCCGAAATATGCCGCGCGGGTGCGCAAAACGGGGGATGGTTGCCACGAATTACTTGTCACCGCAGTGCGGCACCCCATATTCCGTGTTCTCATGGATCGTGCCCTGTTCTTTTCGCCCCAAGCCGGTCGCACCATCGATGCGCCCGAGCTGGCCCGCACCCGCTTCGCCATCGGCGATGTGGTGCGCCACCGCATGTTCGATTTTCGCGGGGTGATCTTCGATATCGACCCGGTTTTCGCCAATAGCGACGAATGGTACGATTCGATCCCAGAGGGCATCCGTCCCGACCGCAACCAGCCGTTCTACCATCTTTTCGCCGAGACGGACGATTCCAGCTACACCGCCTATGTCAGCCAGCAGAACCTGGTGAGCGACTCGCTGGCCGGTCCGGTCGAGCATCCCGAGGTCGACCAGATGTTCGAGCAGTTCGAGAACGGGCGCTATCGCGTGCGTCGCTCGCTGACCCACTGAAACTCATACGGGACGGAGGCGAGCCCCGGCCTCGAACCTAGCTCTTGATCTTCCACCCCGATTTGAGCAGCCGGTAGCACAGCGCCGCCAGCAGCAGGTTGAGCACCGCCAGCCCCACCGCCGCCCAGACGATCGGCTGCGTTCCTTGGCCGATGTCGCTTTGCCCCAGAAAGCCATAGCGGAAGCCCGAGATCACGTAGAAGAACGGGTTGAAGCGGCTGATCGCCTGGAACAGCGGCGCGAGATTGTCGATCACGTAGAAGGTGCCCGAGAGCAGACTGAGCGGCGCGATGACGAAATTGGTGACCGCGGCGTTGTGGTCGAACTTCTCCGCCCAGATCGAGGCCAGCAGCCCCATCAGCGCGAGCATGATCGAGCCCATCAGCCCGAACCAGACGATCGCCCAGGGCTGCACCACATGGAGCGTGACGCCGGGGTAGAGCGCCATCGCCAGCGCCACCGTGCAGCCCACCGCCAGCGCCCGGGTGACCGCCGCGGCGACGATGCCGGTCATCAGCTCGCCTTCAGACAAGGGCGGCATCAGCAGGTCAATGATCGTGCCCTGGATCTTGCCCGAAAGGAGCGAAAAGCTGGAATTGGCGAAGCCGTTCTGCATCATGCCCATCACGATCAGCCCCGGGGCGACGAAATCGGCGAAAGACACGCCGAGCACCTCGCGTCCGCCGCGCCCCAGCGCTACGGTGAAGATCACCAGAAACAGCAGCGTGGTGACCGCAGGCGCCCAGATAGTCTGGGTCTGCACCTTGAGAAACCGGCGCACCTCCTTAATATAGAGACTCCACAGTCCGATGCGGTTGATGCCGGTGATGACCGGCCGACCGTGCGGCGCGAACCGGGTGGAAGCACCGCCGCCTTCGCTCTCGACGAGAGAAGAGGCGGCGATTTGCGCGTCCGGGGCGGAGTTCGGGACTTGATCGGCCATGGGCGCGCGCCTACGTCGATGCAGCCCCGCTGACAAGCACGCTTCCGCGCGACCCGCCGGGCGCCCAATGCAAAATGGAATGATCTGAATGAGCTGGACCGACGAACGCATCGCGACCCTGAAAAAGATGTGGGAAGGCGGCGCCACCGCCAGCCAGATCGCCGACGAACTGGGCGGGGTCAGCCGCAATGCGGTGATCGGCAAGGCGCATCGCCTGGGCCTCAAGGCGCGCCCCTCCCCGGTCAAGGCGGCCGAGAAGAAGGCTGCCGTCGCCAAGAAGCCCAAACCCGCACCGAAGCCGGCTCCGAAGAAGCCGCAGGTCCGCGCGGATGCGCCCCCGACCGAGCCCGCGCCAGCGCCCAGCACCGCGCCCCCGCCTGCTGCGCCCGCGGCAGATCGGAAGCCGGAGCCGCAAGCGGAACCCGCGACCGCTTCGTCGAACCAGGCGCAGCCGCTGCCCAACCGCGCGCCCGACCTGCCCAAGATCGTTTCGGTCGGCCCGGGCGGCTTCCTGCGCCAGGGACCGGGCGATCAGCAGCCGCCGATCCCGCCGGCTCCGCCGCGCCGCCTGGTGCCGGCCAAGCCGAGCCCCGAGATCGCCGACAAGACCAGCCTGCTCGATCTGAGCGAAAAGGTCTGCCGCTGGCCGATGGGCCACCCGGGCGAGCCGGATTTCCATTTCTGCGGCACGGCGGTCAATCCGGGCTTCCCCTATTGCGTCGAGCATTGCGGCCGGGCCTATCAGGCGCAGCTGCCCCGCGGTTCGCGCCGTCCCCCGCCGCCGCTGCCGTTCGGCGGTCCGCGCGTGCGCTAGAGCTTCGGGCGATCTCCCGGCGGATATCGGCTGTCGCCGCCGAAGCCCTTGGACGCGCCCCACCGGCGCGCTATGGCTGCCTTGAAAATTCGGGAGCCTCCAATGCCGCTATCGCTTCACGCCGCTTTCATCCCCAGCGCCCTGCAGATGATCGACAGCACCAAGGGTCTCGTCGATCGCGGCGAAAGCTGGTGCAGCGAGCAGGGGCACGATCCCGCGCACGTCCTGTCCGCGCGCATCTATGAGGATATGTTCCCCTTCACCTATCAGGTGAAGAGCGTGGCGGTGCACACGGCGGGTGCGCTGGCGGGAGTGGCGAACGGCGTTTTCCAGCCCGACCTCTCGCCGCCGCCCGAAAGCTTCGATGGCCTGCGCGAGCAATTGGCGACCGCCCGCGCCGCACTCGAGGGCGTTTCCAAGGACGATCTCGAGCAGGCGATCGGCCGCGACATGCGGTTCGAATTCCGCGACTTCAAGCTGGAGTTCACCGCCGAGGACTTCCTGCTCAGCTTCAGCCAGCC
The DNA here is from genome assembly GCA_018819685.1 of Alphaproteobacteria bacterium. Classification (GTDB taxonomy): domain Bacteria; phylum Pseudomonadota; class Alphaproteobacteria; order Sphingomonadales; family Sphingomonadaceae; genus Qipengyuania; species Qipengyuania benthica. The sequence goes on along the minus strand of JAHJPT010000006.1, from coordinate 965 downwards.
CAATTTCTACTTCCACGCCGCCACCGCCTACGACATCCTCCGGATGCTGGGCGTTGCGATAGGCAAGCGCGATTTCAGCGGACGGCTGCGGCTCAAGCGGGGCTGAGCGCCAAGGCCCCGGTTACGAAGCCCGCGCGAACCAGATGGTGTGGTGCGGACCCTTGTTGTTGGGCCGCGCGCGCACCCGGCGCTCCTCGATCTCGAAACCGGCGTCCTTCAGCCGGGTGCGGAATTTGGGATCGGGGGCGGCGGACCACACCGCCAGGATCCCGCCCGGCTTGAGCGCATCGCGCGAGCGGGCGATGCCGGTGCGGGTGTAGAGCCGCTCGTTGCCATCGCGGACGATCCCGTCGGGGCCGTTATCGACGTCGAGCAGGATCGCGTCGAATTTGGGGCTGGTGCCGTCGTTGGCGTCGTCGATCAGCGCCGCGACATCGCACAGCACAACTTCGCCGCGCGGATCGTCGAGCGTCGTTCCGGTCAGATGCGCAAGGGGCCCACGCGCCCAGGCGAGGATTTCGGGCACCACTTCGGCGACCACCACCCGGCCATCCGCCGGGATCACCGCCAGCGCGGCGCGATAGGTGAAGCCCATGCCGTAGCCGCCGATCAGCACGCGCGGTGCAGGCGCGTCGATCTGTTCCAGCGTGAGCTGCGCGAGCTGTTCCTCGCTGAACTGCATCCGCGTTCCCATCAGCTCGTCGCGGCCGAGCATGATGATGTGATCGCGGCCGTGGCTGACCAGGGTGAGCGTGTCGCCGCCGGGAATCTGGGCGGTGGCAAGGGTTTCGCGCGGCAGCATCGGTAATCTCCAAACGAAAGGGGCCGCGAATGGATCGCGGCCCCCGGTCTTATCGTCATTTCAGCCGGGCTTGAACCCGGTCGAAGGCTCAATCCTTGAGGAAGTCCGGCACATGCGCGCCGCCTTCGCTCGAACCGCCGCCGCCTTCGCGATTGCCGCGACC
>JAHJPT010000070.1 GCA_018819685.1 Alphaproteobacteria bacterium | reverse complement strand
CCTCCGCGCTGCTGGCGCAGGAACTGGGCGCGGGCTTCGTCACCGCGGCGGGACGCTGGGACCGCGGGCCGGGCTACTTCACCACGCCCGAGGACCAGCGGGTGCCCGCTTCGGCGCGGGCCGGCTACGAGAGCTGGTCGCTGGCGCTGCGCGGGGTGGCGCCGCTCGGCGAGGATCTCGAGCTGCAGGCGGCGGGGCTGGTGTTCGACGACCGGCGCACCTTGCGCTTCGAAGGCGCCGACAGCAGCGCCAGCGGCGCCGACGCGAGCCTGCGCCTGATCGGCCGCGGCGCCTGGGCCATCGACGCGCTCGCCTACGTTCACACGCGCAATTTTACCAATCTTGTCATCAGCTCCTCCCGCTTCACCCGCGTCCTCGATCAACGCAATACGCCCACCACCGGAATCGGCGGCAAGCTCGAACTGCGCCCCCCCGTCGGCGGCGACAACATCCTGCGCCTCGGACTGGACTACCGCCGCGCCGAGGGCGAATTGCAGGAGGATGCCTACAGCGCCTTCAGCGGCGCGCTCACCGAGACCCGGCGAGCCGGCGGCACCACCAGCGACATCGGCCTGTTCGTCGAGAACGACTGGACCAGCGGCGCGCTGGTTCTGACCGGGGGGTTGCGGCTCGACCGCACCCGGATCGGCGAGGGCTTCTACATCGCCCGGACCCCCGACCGTGCGGTGGTCACCGAAGAGCTGACGCCTTCACGCACCGACTGGACCCTGTCGTGGCGGGCGGGGGCGACCTATGCACTCGACGAGCAATTGCGCCTGCGCGCCGCCGCCTATCGCGGCCTACGCCTGCCGACGCTCAATGAATTGCTGCGCCCCTTCGTGGTCTTCCCGGTTGTGACGCAGGCCAATGCGGCGCTCGAGAACGAGCGGCTGGTGGGTTACGAAGCGGGCCTCGACTGGACTCCTGCACCCGGCGTCGAGCTCGCGCTGACCGCGTTCGACAACCGGGTCGAAGGCGCCATCGCAAACGTCACCATCGGCCCCAATCTGCGCCAGCGACAAAACCTCCCCGCGATCGATGCGCGCGGCATAGAGGCGGGCCTGCGGGTCGAAAGCGGCGGATTGAGCTTCGATGGCACGCTGGCCTACACCGATGCCGAGGTGGACGGGAGCGGGGCGACGCTTGCGCTCGACGGCAACCGCCCCTCGCAGACCCCGCGCTGGGCGGCCGCGGCGTCGCTGGCCTACGAACCGGCAGCCGACTGGCTGGTTGCGGCGACACTGCGCCATGTCGGTGCGCAGTTCGAAAGCGATGTCGAGACCGATCGCCTGCCGCCGGCGACCACACTGGGTGCCTATCTGCGGGCGCCGCTGGCGGGCGGCTTCGCACTGGTGCTGCGCGGGGAAAACCTGCTCGACGAGCGGATCGTCACCCGCAATTCGGACGGCGATATCGATCTGGGGACGCCGCGCACGCTGTGGGCGGGACTGCGCTACGGGTTCTGAGTTGCTCCCCTAGGCAGGCTCAGCCCCCTTCGCCGGGCTCGTCCATCGTCTCGACGATGTGCTGGAGCACGCTGGGGTGGAGCGGGGTCTCGAACTCGATACCGACCACGCTTTTCTCGCGCCAGCGCACCTTGGCCGCGATGGGACCGATCGTGCCGACGCGGAAGGTGATCGCGGTATCGATCGGCAGCACCGAGAATCTGTCGAAGAAGCGGCAACCGGTTTCAGATATGTCCTTGATCCAGATGTCGCGCGAGGAGCCGATGCGCGAGCGATAGCGTCCCGCCACCTGCACCTCGTGGCGCGGCTCGCGGCGCTGGTTCGAAGATTCCGGCTTCTCGATATCCATGTCAGCGTCCAACATTCCTAGTGCGACGCGCCAACCGTCCAAGCGGCTTGCGACCTCGATACCAGAATGCACGCAACGCCAACAGGGCCAAGGTCGGATTGGCGCTGCCCCACAGGCCGAACCGAGCTACCCGCCGACGGGGCGGTGGTGGCTCGGGGCCAGCTCCTAGAAGCTAAGGCGGGCCGACAGCTTGATGTTGCGCCCGGCCAGCGGGACGAAGTCCTTGGTGAAGCTGGCATGGCGGCGGGCATCGACATCGAACAGATTGTCGGCCGACAGGATCAGCAGCGTCTCGTTGCGCGCGCCGAACGGCCGCCACGAGACCGAAGCATTGACCAGGGTATAGCCTTCGGTCGGCAGTTCGAACGATGCGGTCCGGTCCTGATCGGCGACCCATTCGGCTTCCACCCGGGCGCCCAGACTGTCCCGGTTGGCCTCGATTCCGCCGAGAACCCGCAGCGGCGGTATTCGCGGCGCGGGACCGTCGCCGTCGATTTCGGCTCGGGTGTAATCGGCCACACCGTCGATCGTGACCGTCAGCCCGTCGCGATCGATCAGATCGTAGGCTGCCTGCGCCTCGACCCCGTAGTAATCGGCATCCGACTGCAGGAACTGGAACAGCGGGAGGCCGTCGGCTTCGAGCCCGGTATCGGTCTCGTAGATGAAATTGTCGAACCGGCTGTAATAGGCGGCAAGCTGGAAGCGTGCGGGTCCGGTTGCGCCCCGCAGATAGGCCTCGATCCCGAGGCTGCTTTCCTTGTCGAGCGCGGGATCGCCGATCTCGAAGGCCTGGGTGGCGATATGCGGGCCGTTGGAGAACAGTTCTTCGGCCGAAGGAGCGCGCTCCACGCGGCTCAGATTGAGGCCCAGTTTGACGTCGGGAACGATCTCGTAATTGATCCCGCCAGCGATGGAGAAGGCGTTGAAATTGCGGTCGACGGCGGTGATCACCGCATCCTCCTCCAACCCGATCGCGACCGCGTCGGATTGCACGTCGGTGTGTTCGAAGCGTGCCGACGCTTCCAGGCCGAACCGGCGGCCCAGATCGAATTCCTGCAGCGTGAACACGCCGTATTGGTCGGTGACATTGGGCGGCACGAAGGCTTCGGCCCCGACCGCCGCGAAGTCGCGGGTGGAACCCTGGAACCCGGTCACGCCGCGCCAGCCGTTGCGATTCGCCTGGACCAGTTCGAGACGTGTTTCGAACCCCTGGGTCTTGAACACGGTGCCGACCTCGTCGCCTTCGAATTCGGTGTGCTGATAGTCGGAGAAGCCGGCGCGGAACTTGATCTTCTCCAGGAACCCTTCGGTGAAGAGCTCGCCGCGCAAATCGGCGCGATATTGCTTCAGATCGATCGACACCGGAGCTTCGCCATGTTCGTCGTGGCCTTCCTCCTCCTCTTCGTGATCCTCCTCGCCCTCTTCGCCATGCGCATGTTCGGCGCCTGGTCGAGCCGGGATGCCGTACCGGCTGTCGAAATAGCTGACCGATGCGCCCAGGCTGCCGCCCTCGTTGATCAGCGCGAAGCCGGCACCCAGCGTGTAGGTCTCGGTCGCGCTGTTGGGCAGGACGCCTCGGAGTTCGGCGAACTCCCGCGCCTCTTCGGCTTCTTCCAGATGCCCTTCTTCGCGCTCTTCCTCGGCAACCGCCCGTTGTTGCGCGCGGAGCGTCGGTGACAGCACATAGCCGCCGACCTCGACATCCTCGGTCTTGCGATAGCTGCCGTCCACATGGACCACGAATTGCTCGCCGAGCGCCACATCGGCTGCAGCGCTGCCGCTATAGCCGTCGTAAGCCGAGGAATAGGAGCCGATTGCGTCCAGATGATAGCCGTTCTCGGGCACCGCGCGTGGGATCCGCCGGTCGAGCGCATTGACCGCGCCGCCGATCGCCTGGCTGCCGAACAGGAGCGCCGCGGGACCGCGGAATATCTCGACGCGTTCGGTGACCAGCGGATCGATGGTGACCGCGTGATCGACCGAGGTGTTCGATACGTCCAGAGTTCCGATCCCGTCGGTCAGAACACGGACGCGTTCGCCCTGGAAGCCGCGCAGGACCGGACGCGAGGCACCGGGACTGAAGGAGGTTGCGGAGACGCCCGGCTGATCGGCGAGAATGTCCCCGATCTGCGGCTCGAGATCGCGCAGGATATCGTCGCCGGTTACCACCGAGGTACCGGCCAGGATATCGAGCTCTTCGACGAAATCGGCGGTGACGACGATTACCCGGCCCTCTTCGCCGTGAACGGGATCGCGACTGGTATCGGGCGCAGCGGATTGGGCTAGTGCCGGGCCGGCGAGAATGCTGGTCGCCAGCAGCGCGTATTTCTTCAAAGCGAATTCTCCGGAATGGATGTTACAACATCCCATTCGAGATAGATGGTCTCGACGCTTCACGCAAGGCATCACTTCGGCATGAGCGAGCAGAAAGGCGGAACGACCGATGGCGACTGGCTCGGAATCCCGGCTCTCGTCGCCGCGAAATCCGCGCGACCGGCGTTTGACAGCGCGACGGAACTCTCGCCGTGCGATCCGCACCTGTCTTGTCCAAGGCGCGAGTTGACCTGAATTGCTCGATTGCCCGAGCCAGCGTATGGGCGATGCCAATGCGTTAACGCCCTCCGATGTAGGGATGGCGGCCGAGACATAGCTGGTGGATTGCCAGCCGGTCCCAATCCCGGTTTTATCGGAAGCGGAGGGTTCGGACTGGCGTCGCGAGCAGGGCTATTCTGGAGGGCGGATGTCGAAGATCGATCATAAACCGGGCGCCGACGCCCTTGCCTTTTTGGTCGACCAGCACCTTTCGCCGACTCCGGAGAATTATACGCTCGCCTATATGGCGCTGGCCGATCCGGGTTCGCCGATCGGTCGGATGGTGGAGGCGTTCACGTCCGAAGGGTTTCGCCTGCGGCAAAACGACGCCGATGAAATCATCCGCCTCCACCTGACCCGTTCGGTGCGGGGGGCTGCACGCCAGGATCGCACGCAACACGACGCGCTGCGACATCAGGCGCTCAAACTCGGCGAGGCCGCATCGTCGGCTGCAGCGGCAACCGGGGCGTTCGCGCGGGAACTGAGCGCGGAAGCAGGCAGCTTCGGGGAGGGAGAAACGCGCACGGTCGAGATCGTCGCGCGGATGATCGAACGGTCCCAATCCACCGCAAGCGATCTGGACGCCACGGCCAGCGAAGTTGCCGCCTTGCGACTGGAACTGGAAACCGCGCGCGACGACGCTCAGCGCGACCAGTTGACGGGGCTTGGCAATCGCCGTGCCATCGATCGCCATCTGCAGCGGCTTTCGAACAAGGGAAGCCCGCGCGTGGTCGGATTGTGCGACATCGATTTCTTCAAAAGTATCAACGACCGATACGGGCACGGGGTCGGCGACCGGGTCCTCAAACAGGTCGCCTCCTCGCTATCCAGCGCCTGTGCCCCGCATTTCGTCGGCCGCTGGGGTGGCGAAGAGTTCCTCGTCGTGATGGAGTCGGACGATGCAGCAGCCGGCGTCGCCTTGCTCGACCAAGCGCGCGCGGACCTGGCGAAGCGGGAATTCAAGCTGCGCGAAAACGACCAGCCGATGGGCCAGATCACCTTCTCCGGCGGTGTCGCCACGGCAACCGGCGATCACGCCGACAGCATCGCCGCCATCCACCGTGCCGACGCGGCCCTCTACCGCGCCAAGGCCGAAGGGCGAAACCGCATCTGTTCGGACTGAAAGCTCCGACCCATCTTCCCGCTCATCTCAAGATCCTCAAGCAGCAGCTTCATGCTGAGGGATCGCCCGTACCTGCGGGCCTTTGTCGATATGCGTGACCGATAAGGAGGCTGCGGAGCCCTCCCCAAACGGTTCCCTTCCGACTTCCGCAAGACGGTTGCCGATCACTCCACGGACATGGGTATTCGCTTGAATGGAGCGCTTAGACTGGCAGGCAAGCTCAAGTCCGCCGCGGCGCGACTGTCTGCGACACCGATGTCGATGTCGCTCTGGAGCACGTCTTCGCGATAGGTTCCGTGCAGACGGTCCCACAGGCTCAGCCCGCTCGACCAGTTGCTGTCGCGTTCGGCAGGAACGATCGAGTGATGAATGCCATGCATTTTGGGGGTGGTAAGCAGCCATGAAAGACGTCGATCCCATCCGTCCGGCAACTGCAGGTTGGAATGGTGAAAGAGGATCGAGGCATTGAAAAAGGTTCGCCAGACCGACAGCGTCCCAGGTGCGATTCCGCTGCATCTGACCTGTAAAAGGCGCCAGGGCAGTGACACCAGCATATCGACCGCGTGAAACCGCACGGCGGTGGATGAGTCCATATCGGGATCGATGTGGTGAACGCGGTGAAAGCGCCACAGAAAACGGCTTTTGTGCGTCGCGATGTGCCAGAGATAAAACATGTAATCCATGAGCACGAAGCCAGCGATAGCGCGCAATGACCGGGGCAGCCAGGCAGCTATGCCGCGCGGCGAGTGTGCATTGGCGATGGCAATCCGTTGGGTAAGGGGAACCTCCACCGGCTGGATTACCGCCGCACACATGGCTCCCATGGCGGCATTGCGGAGGTTGCGGGGCAGTTCGGGTCTGCACTGCTTGCGAAGGGGCCGCCGCCTCTCGGAAGCCATCAACGCGATCAGGCCTCCAGCAGCCAGGTACGCAAGGAGCTTGATACGGCTCATCTGCGAGGTTCCGCAGACGAGCTCGTCTGGGTTCCAGAACAAGCTTCACGATGCGCCCTCCCGGAATGGCCGCGCCAGGTCCTGGCAAAGGCTCGGCTGCAGGCTCTCTGCGTCAGATCGCACCTTTCGGCATGAGGCTTCTACCCGCTTTCAGAGCTTCCGGCAGGGTCAAAGCGACCGTTGCGAAATGCGTGAGAGCATCGACCACGCACCAGGGGCACCAGGCTTTGTCGACCTTCGGCATTTGATGGAAAAGATACCGCCCCGCGACGGCAGCCTGTGGCAATGCTACGAGAGCCGCGAGCAACGGCAACCACGGTCTGTTGCGATAGCGATCCGCAGGTCCCGCCGCTGCGATCGCGAGCGTGACGGCATGGGCAGCGATCGTCAGCGGCGCATCCGGCATGCCGTAGCTGTATGCTTCGCGGCTCGTATTCACCTTGTCGGAATCGAAGTCGGGCTTTTTGGTGGGTGGATCGGGCAGGTGCCGTACGAGCCCGGTCTGCAGCAGGCTGACGACACCCATCGCTGCGATGCCGACGAGCGAAATGGCGACGATGCCGCGCCGGAACTTCATTGGCCGATCGGTCGATTGCCTGATGCTTCGCTCAAGCTGGCGGGGAGTTTTGTTTCCGCTGGTTGCATTCATCAGAAGGGACTTCATCGAATGATCCTGGTTGGCGCGTCGCAAATTCAACGCCGTCCGCGAGAGGGCGGTTCCCTATAAGACACGCATGCGAAAGGCAGTAGCCGTCGCCAATCCGCGCCCACAGGAGATTGGTTCCGACGGCGGAGCCTGCTGTACGGTCCAATTATGCCTGAGATGGAACGCAGCGGTCGATGCAAAGCGGGAATGCATATTCGCCGGCCGCAACGAAGACGGAGGCGGCGTTTCGAACCAGATTAAAGCGACCCGCCGCCCGCCACGCCTGGACGGGCGCGCAGGCGAGCGAGCAGCGGACCGATCTCGCTATCAGCCGGGCATTTCTACCGTGCCTTGCAGACGAGCCATCACTGCCGAGGCATCGAAGTTCGGTTGCGGTCCGGCCGGAGGCGTGCCGCGATACATCTGAATCGTGGCCCTTGCTTCGTACCGTTCCACGCGGTCGATATCGACTGTGGTTCCGGGGAACTGGCCTCCCAGAAAGGGATCATAGGTGTTGTAGACACCGCCGGCGCCGTAGAAGCCGTAATACGGCGTGAAGGTGGGATAGGCCCCGATGCCGGTGGTGGGGTAGGTATCCACATCGGTCGCCACGTTCCGGTCGATGTTTTCACGCATCAGGCTGAACCCGGTATAACCGCGCTGGCGCGTGAGTTCCGCGGCGCGGTAGAGAAGGTAATCCTCGACTGTTTCGCGAGACGTGAACTGGTTACCGGCAAAGGAGACCCGGTACATTCCTTCGCCCAGCCGGGTGCTGCTATAGCCGAAGTCCGCTGCCGTCGCCGATGCGCTCTGCGGCGCATAGGGGGTGGACTGGCTGCAAGCTCCCAGGCTGATGGCGGCTGCTGACAGAACGGTGACTATTGCTAATCTGGTCATTCGCTTTCTCCTCAAGCGCTTGTAACCCCGTCCGTTTCGCTAGAGCGCCTGACGAAGACCCCTGTTCCCCCGGCCAATCCGCAAGCCCGTTTATGAAGCGGATTTAATGCGCGTCTCATGCTGGCGTGATGTTGGCTGGGTAAACGGGTTGTCGAACAAGAATCTCTTGCGACAGGATAGTCATGACAAAGCGTAAATTCTCACTTCGCCCTGCATCGGCCGCCATTCTGCTCGGGAGTGCTGCATTGGGCGGCATAGTCGGTGGTGCGGCGCTGGCCAGCGACGACGCCGCGATCGCCGGCGAGATCGCCGCTCCGGGTCCCGCTGCGGTGATGCAGAGCGGCGTCCATGCGAACCTTGCCGACATGGTCGAGGCGGTGGGTCCGAGCGTGGTGCAGATCCAGGTAAAACCCGAAGCGCGCTCGCGCACAGCCGCCGGCCCCATGACCCGTGACGAAGCGCTGCGCCGCTTTTTCGGGCAGCCCTCGCCCCATGGCGACCGGGCACGGCCGGGCGGCTCGCTCGGCTCCGGCTTCATCGTCGATCCTTCCGGTCTCGTGGTCACCAACAACCATGTCGTCGCCAATGCCGACGTGGTAACGGTGCAATTGAGCGACGGCCGCGAACTCGAAGGGCGGGTGCTAGGCCGCGACGACAAGACCGATGTCGCCGTCGTGCAAATCACCCAAGGCAGCGGCTTTCAGGCCGTGGACTGGGGTGACAGCGACGGGACGCGTGTCGGCGACAGCGTTTTCGCGGTCGGCAGCCCGTTCGGGCTCGGCAATACGGTGACCTCCGGCATCGTATCGGCGCGCGGTCGCGAGATCGGGGGCGCCTACGACGATTTCCTGCAGGTCGACGCAGCCATCAACTCGGGCAATTCGGGTGGGCCGCTGTTCGATGCGAGCGGTCGTGTGATCGGCGTCAACACCGCCATCTTCACGCCTTCGGGCGGCAATGTCGGCATCGGCTTTGCCATTCCGGCACACCTCGCCCGCGAGATCGCCACAGAAATCGTCCAGAACGGCAGCGTCTCGCGCGGCCGCATCGGGGTCTCCATGACCGATCTCGACGAGGACATTGCCCGTCGGCTCGGGCTGTCCAGCGAGGTCGGCGCACTGATCGCCGAGGTCGAAGCGCGTGGCCCTGCGGCGCGCTCCGGTCTGAAGCCCGGCGACGTCATCCTGCGCTTCGCGGGCGAGAAGCTCGAGGATGGCCGCGATCTCGCCCGTTCGGTGGGCGAGGCAAAAGCGGGAACCAGTGTGCCGGTGGAAGTCTATCGCGACGGCAGACTGCTCGCGCTGGAACTGGTCATCGGCAGCGATCGGGTCGCGTGGTCCTGACCCGAGCGGGAACTGCCGGACCGAAAGGGCGTCGGCATCATAAGACGCCCTTTTCGGAGCCACCTTCTCTTGAAACTCCTGCTGATCGAGGACGATGCGAAGACCGCCGAGTATATCGCGCGCGGTCTGCGCGAGCTCGGCCATACTTGCAACCATCTCGCGAATGGTCTCGATGGCCTCTCCGCCGCCCTCGACGACGAGCACGATGCGGCGATCCTCGATCGCAATCTTCCGGGGCTGGACGGGCTCGCGGTGCTCACCGCGATGCGAGCGCAAGATGTTCGCACACCCGTCCTGCTGCTCTCGGCGCTGGGTCAGGTGGATGACAGGGTCGCCGGTCTCAAGGCCGGCGGCGACGACTATCTGACCAAGCCGTTCTCGTTTCAGGAGCTGATCGCGCGACTGGAGGCCATCACCCGGCGGACGGACGCCGCCGCCAGCACGGATGGGTCCCGCTTGCAGGTCGGCGACCTTACGCTCGATCTGCTGTCCCGGACCGCTCGCCGTTCGGGGAGGGAGATCGAACTCGGCAACAAGGAGTTCCAGCTGCTCGAATACCTGATGCGGCATGCGGGCCAGGTGGTGACCCGGACCATGCTCATCGAGGCGATCTGGGACTACAACTTCAATCCGGGCACCAATGTCATCGACGTGCATATCTCGCGCTTGCGCGCGAAGATCGACGCCGAGGGCGAGACGGGAATGATCAGCACCGTCCGCGGCGCGGGCTATCGCCTCGATGCCCTCTGATCGCACCGCCCTGTTCCACAGTGCGGCCCTGCGCGGCGCGATCTGGATCACGCTGATCGCACTCGCCACGACGGGGTTCGCGCTGACGGTCCAGTTCGCGCAGACCATGCGCCTGCTCGAGCAACGCAATCATGCCCTCGTCGACGACGAGGCCGCCAGCCTCCTTTCGCGCTACCGAGCGGCGGGGCTGCAGGGGGTCGCCCGGGCCGTCCGGCAGGAAGGCGGCGCACCGCGGCTCAACGAATTCTTCTATCTGCTGGCGACACCGGGCGGCAGACCGCTGGCCGGAAATCTCGTCGAATGGCCGCGAGAAGTGAACCGGCCAGGCTATCATCGGTTCGAAACGCGGGTCGCCAGTAGCCGCGCCCCCTTGCGCGAGCGAAATGTGGAGGCGCGTGCGATCATCCTGCCGGACGGCTATCGCCTGCTGGTCGGGAATCTGTCCGACGAGCGAATGGTGCTGCGCGATCGCTATCTTTCCGCGCTGGTCTGGTCGCTCCTCGCGACCGGCATTCTCGGTCTGGCGCTCGGCTTCTGGTACAGCCGCCGCGGCCTCTTCTTCGTGCAGGCGGCATCCGATGCCGGCAACCGGTTCCTGCGCGGCAAGCTGGACGAGCGCCTGCCCGTGTCCGCCCGGCGCGACGAATACGACCGGCTCGCGCGCACCCTGAACACGACCTTCGAAGAGATCGAGCGGCTGATCGGCTCGCTCCGCGCCGCGACCGAGGGGTTGGCGCACGATCTGCGCACGCCGATCACGCGCATCAGGGCACGGCTCGAACTGGCGGAGATGCAGCAGGCCGACGCCGAGCAGTTGCATGCGGTGATGGCGGAAAGCCGCGAGGATCTCGACGCCATCCTGCGGCTCATCGAGGATATCCTCGAACTTGCGCGTGCCGAGGCGATTGCGGAGGCTGGCTTTGCGCCTCTGCGGCTCGATGCGATCGTCGCCGAAGCGGTTGAGCTCTACGAGCCGCTGGCGGAGGAGCGCGGACTGCGTCTGCAGATGCATACCGCACCGGCGCAACTGTCCGGCTCGCGCTCGCTGCTTGCCCGCATGGTTACGAACCTTCTCGACAACGCGATCAAGTATTCGCCTCAGGGTGGGCGCATCCTGGTGGCGGTGGAAGCCACCGAACAGAACGTCGTTCTGAGCGTCGCGGATGAAGGGCCCGGTGTGCCCGAAGCGCAGCGAGAGAAGGTCCTGTATCGCTTCGCCAGGCTCGATCCCAGCCGCTCGCAACCCGGCAGCGGCATAGGGTTGAGCATCGTGGCGGCGGCGGTTCGCGCGCATCGCGCCGAACTCGAGTTGCAGGAGAACAATCCGGGGCTGCGGGTCGTGATCCGCTTTTCGCAGACCCGTCGCAGCTAGGTGCGACCGAGGCGAGTTGACCCGTCGAGCGCCATCCCGAGGCTGATCACTGGCCTGCAGGCATCGAACCGAAAACTCGCCGAAAAACAATTACACTCCGCCATCGCCAGATCGGCGGTAGAGAAGACTTGGATGAGTAATATCGTCGCCGTCGCAGGCCGTCTTCCTGGTCGCGGATGAAGACAACATCCGGATCTTCGAAGCAGGCGATCCGCAGCCCCGTACCGACCAGCGTCGCGAGTGAAATGCGGAGTGGTAACAAGCGTCCCAGATCCGGAAGTTCTGCTTCGCGCCGCAATTTCGGCTATCAAGAAGATTGCGGTTCCATCCCGAGAGCGGCCGTCTATCACAGAGGTCGTTTATCCATAATCAAGTACGCGCTGCCGTCCCCACGGGCTCTGTGCGGTCCTTTGGCAAGACGCGGTGTTGCTCCGCGGCAATCGTTGCGACGATCATCTGCTCAGTGCCGATAGGTAGCCAAGCACCACTTCGACTTGCGCCTGAGTTGCCAAGTGGCCGTCGAGCGTCAGAGAGCTCTCATTGGAAGAGGGGGCATCGAGGGAAGATAGCTGGTTCTGTAGAAGGTCTGGAGGCATGAAATGCCCCTCTCTTTCTTCCATTCTCCGCATGAGTTCTCCTTGGTCGGTCTTTGGCCATACAAAGAGGATGTCATCGACGAAGCTACGCAAAACGTCCCGATGCGAACTGCTGAGAGCAGAACAGCTCGCCACTGTGGGAGAATTTCGGGCCAATTGGCGTCCTACGCTTCTCAAAAAAGGTAAGCGATCTGCGTCGGTGAGTGGTTTCCCTGCCTTCATCTTTACGATGTTCGCGGGAGGGTGATGGTCGTCCCCTTCGATAAAATTCCAACCAAGGGTTTTGGCAAGAGACTTGGCGAGCGTTGATTTTCCGCAACCACTCGGCCCCATCACTACGATCGCGGAAAGCCCGGTCGGCCCATGGAGGATTTGTGGCCCGTCGCCGCTTGAGATCACCGAAAGCTTCGTGGTCATGGCCTCTCTTTCATTTCGGCCTGATATCGCCCTGGTATTGACGCCCGGATGGATCGGGACCCATCTGTCTATTCTCTCGTTCAGCTCTCTCCAAATGCCATAGTGGAAAGAAGCGCAATCTCGCTTCGCCTAGAATCGAGCCGTGTATGCTGCACGACGATGGGTAAGTCGGATTCGATGATGCTGGCATAGTCCGTGTCGCGTGGCACTGGTTCCGGTTCTTCCAGATCGTTGAAACGTAGGTGGAGCGTGCGATGGGGTGCTATTGAGACCCTATACGGCCCGACGGGTTCGCGATCCTTGAAGAAGATCGTGATAGTGAGATGTGCCTCGCCGTCACCGGCGTTGAGAATGCAGGCCGTCTCATGGCTGACCAGCGCCGGGTCGTCCTGATCCAGGCTGCCGGAGGGAATATAGCCTTCCGCGATTGCCCAGCGCTTCTTTCCGATCGGTTCCATCAATTTGCGAGCGCGTCAATGCGGCCTTGGTTCCCCGTCTCTGCAAGCTCGTGTTCGTTCCGAGAAACGGGGAGCGAGAAAAGCGGGAATGAGGAGGCCGCGTGATGGCGAGCGCACATCAGCAGGTTTGATCGCTTATCGGCCATTAAGCCCGCACAGCCGCATTAGGGAACTTGCGCATAATCAGGTGCTTTTTAAGGACATGCGCAACCGCTTCGTCCCTGAACCGCCCGTCGTGGTCGTCACCGGAGCCTCGGCTGGCGTGGGCCGTGCCGTGGTCCGTCGCTTTGCGCGGGACGGCGCTCGCATCGCGCTGATTGCCCGGGGAATGGACGGGCTCGAAGGCGCCCGCCGCGAGATTGAGCAGGTCGGCGGCAAGGCGCTGATCTGCCCGTGCGATGTCGCCAATGCCGAAGAGCTCGAGGAAACTGCCGAGCGGATCGAAAACGAGCTCGGCACGATCGATATCTGGATCAACGCTGCATTTGCCGGTGTGCTGTCGCGCTTCATGGATATGTCGCTGGCAGATTTCGACCGGGTGACGCAGGTCACTTATTTGGGCCAGGTCTATGGAACGCGCGCGGCACTCAAACGGATGCTGCCGCGCAACCGAGGTTCCATCGTCTTGGTCGGTAGCGCTCTTGCCTACCGCGGCATTCCGCTTCAGTCCGCCTATTGCGGCGCGAAGCACGCCATCCAGGGTTTTCACGATTCCATCCGTTCGGAGCTGATCCATTCCGGATCGCAGGTCCACGTAAGCATGGTCCAACTTCCCGGCGTCAACACCCCGCAGTTCGACTGGATCAAGACGAACCTGCCGAAAAAGCCCCGCCCCGCCAGTGCCAGTTATCAGCCCGAGGTTGCCGCCGAGGCGATCCATTTTGCCGCTCACAACCGGCGCAAGTCGCTCAAAGTCGGCTTCCCCACGCTGAAGGCGATCATCGGTGACCGGCTCGCCTCTCCCCTGCTCGACCGCTATCTCGCCCGAACCGCAATTTCCGGCCAGCAGGACAGCGAACTCGTATCGCCCGACCGGAAGAACAATCTCTACGAACCGGTGCCAGGGGATCATGGTGCGCATGGCCGGTTCGACGCTGAGGCCCGAGAGCACAGTCACCAGCAGTGGTTGACGATGCATCGCGGGGCCTCGGCGCTGGGGGCGGCGGCGCTCGGCCTTGCGCTCATCGGCGCCTCCCGGCTTGTTCTCGGAAGGCGGCGCGGCTGATGCGGGGCCCTGGGCCCGACCAGTCCTATCCGCCGATCAGCGACTATGCCGCTATCGGCAATCTGCAAGCCTGTGCCCTCGTCTCACGCGAAGGTAGCATCGACTGGCTTTGCCTGCCCAATATCTCCGATCCGCCGCTTTTCGCAGGACTGTTGGATCATCTCGCGGGCGGCCATTTTCGGATTCATGCCGGCGGAAAAGCCGTGACCCGGCGCAGCTTCGAAGCGGGCACTCCGGTCTTGCGAACCAGCTTCGATGCGCAAGATGGCAGCTTCACGGTGACTGATTTTATCCATAGCCCTGTCAAAGGCCTCGCGGGGCGCATCGAACCGGAACGCCAGCTTATCCGACTGGTCGAAGCGACAGAGGGACGCCCAGTCGTACGGCTCGACTGTCAGCCGCGCCCGCCCACCCGGAAGCGACCAAAGCTGCAAACGCGCGGGAAAATGGGGTGGGCCTGCCAGTATGGAGCCGATGTCGTGCTCCTCCAGACGGATATTGCGAATGCTGAAGTGACAGACGGGGGGCTAACCGCGAACGAGCGGCTCGAAGCGGGTGCGACGCGTCAGGCGTCGCTCTCCTTCTGTCGGCGCGACGCGGGCGTTATCCCCCCGCTCGGGGCTGAAAATCTAGAAAAACTGGAGACGACGATCGACTGGTGGAGGCGCTGGACCGAACGGATCACTTATCGCGGACCGTTCCGCGAGGCGGTCGAGCGCAGCCTGATCGTGCTTCGATTGCTCACCAGCGGAGAGACCGGAGCTGTGGCGGCTGCCGGGACGACGTCGCTCCCAGAATGGATTGGGGGATCGCGCAATTGGGATTATCGCTATTGCTGGATGCGCGATGCCCATTTGGTTCTTGCCGCCTTCATGCAAGCCGGATTTGATTTCGAAGCAAAGCATTATCTCCATTGGTTGATGCATGCGACACAACGCGACCAGCCCGGTCTCCGCCCGCTCTACGATATTCACGGGCGCAGCGATCTGAAGGAGAAGGTCGTTTCCGGCCTGGAAGGATACCGGCGCTCCGCTCCGGTGCGGACCGGAAACAATGCCAAGGATCAGCTGCAACTCGACAGCTACGGTTCCGTCGTGCTGGCAGCGCGCGAATTCGTGGCAAATGGAGGCGAATTCGACGCTTCCGAAGCAAGCCGCCTGCGTGGGTTCGGGCGCACTGTATGCGAGATGTGGGACCGGCCCGACAATGGGATATGGGAGATCCGCGGGCGCCGCATGCATCACGTCTATTCGAAAGCAATGTGTTGGGCCGCGCTCGACGGCCTGCTGGAGATTGATCGCACCGTTCCGCTGCTCCACGACCGTCTACGATTCGAGGAGGAAAGGCGCCGTATCAAGGACGCCGTTCTCGAGCATGGATGGAACGCACAGCGCGGCGCCTTTACCGGAGCATTCGGTCACGAGCATCTGGACGCCAGCGTCCTGCTGCTGCCCCGCATCGGTCTCATAGCCGCGGACGATCCGCGCATGTGCAGCACCTTCGATCGTATCGAAGACGAACTGGCGCAAGGACCATTCGTCTGGCGCTATGCGCGCGGGGTGGATGGAATGGAGGAACCCGAAGGTTCATTCCTCGCCTGCGGCTTTTGGGCGTGCGAATATCTTGCGCTGCGCGGCGAGAAGGCGGCAGCACGCAGACGCATCGCCGCGCTACTCGAAGCGGCCAACGACCTTTGGCTTATGGCAGAAGAGTATGATCCCGCCTCACACACGATGCTCGGCAACTTCCCACAGGGTCTCTCTCACGCGGCTTTTGTCGACGCGGCCTATGCCGCAGGAGAGGGGGAGGCATGAACCCAGCGCTACACGAGGTCATCAGCAACTGGATATCGCCTGCCGTCTGGGGACTCGTGGCAACGGCTATCATGGCATCTGTGCTGCAAACTGCTCAGCTTATCGGCCTGTCCCGCCTGAGCCTGCCCTTTTTGTTCGGCACCTTCGTGGTTTCCAGCCGCCGAAAGGCGATTGTATGGGGCTATGCGCTCTATCTCTTGGGAGGGTGGCTGTTCGCCTTCGTTTATGCTCTGCTGTTCGCAACCCTCGGCAGATCGGATTGGTGGGTAGGCGTGCTGCTGGGCGCCGCCCACGGCCTGTTCCTGATAGCGGTGTTCCTGCCAATGCTCCCTTACATCCATCCGCGCCTGGCGACCGAATTCGATGGGCCGGACCGGACCAGAAGGATCGAACCGCCAGGCGCCTTCGGCCTCAACTATGGCCGCAACACTCCGCTCATAACTGTCCTGGCGCAAACCGCTTACGGGCTGATTCTCGCGCTCGGCTACGGATAGAGCTAGTCTTCGAAGGACAGAACGAGGAGCATCAGGGAGCCGCTGCGATTGCTCCATGATCCAGCTCTTCAGACAATGAAGCGGTTCCAGCCGCCATAGGGCAAGCACCGTAATCCTGGAGCCCCATTCCGGGTGGAATCTCGCGTGCGAGGAGATCCAGGAGCCATAGGGAGTCCGATACAACGAAGTCAGCGCAGACCATCTGACAGGTCTCTCGCCTTTCTCGTCTCGACGCCTATCCACGTGAGCTCTCGTTGCCACAGCCAGGAGGATACCTTCGGGTCGCCTCTGATTGCTCGTGAACAAGGGGCCGACGCCGCGGCTTGCCCATGGCCGAAACCTCGAATGGCCTGGTCGCGATCCCGGCCGCAGTTGTGGCGAGCCAGATCACCCGATCAGCGGTGGAATGGAATCGTAGATCGTACCGACAGTAGCGATGGCAAGTCCGAGTCCCGCAACGCTGGCGAGCTTAGGTTTGCCGGCGCGCAGGAAAAGCCAAGAAAGTGCACCCAGCGCGAAGGTGGTGAACGCGAGCGCCAGCCAGCGGGCGGCGGGTTCGCCGGGGAAGGTGACGCTGGCGACCCACAGCAGGGTGAAATGCGCCGCCCAGACGATGAAGGCCAGGACAAGCGTGCGGAAGTCGTGCCGATTGCGAAAGTCCTGCATGGCCTTACCCTCCCGGGAGCAGCCGGATGACGAGCGCCAGGACCGCGCCCTGCACGCCGACGTAGCCGATGAAGCGGCTGACTGTGTCGAGCGTGACGCTGGCCGGCGGGGTTATCAGCCCGCGACCGCTGCGAAAGCCGAGATAACCGGCCAGAAGCGCGCTGATTGCGGTCAGGCAGCCCTGATAACCCACCGCCGCGAACACCGTGGCGCCTTGCCCGCTGGCCACGGGATCGAGCCCTGCTTCGCTCCAGCCGGACCAGTCCCACCAGACGCCAAGGGCCAAACAGGTCGCAGCGAGCGCCGCGGTGATCCATGGCAACTGTCCAGCGGGAATCCCGGGCTTGCGCCAGGACAGCATGCGGCGTGAGAGCCAGGCGAGGGCCGTCGTCGCTCCGAACAGCCCAAGGATACCCAGCGTCTGTTCCAGCGGCGGCGCGGCGATCCAGATGTCCGGACGCAGGCCGAACAGGTAGAGATAGGAAAACAGCATCATGGCGCCGATCATGCCCATGACCACCATCAGGACATTGAGCCCCCACCAGCCATGGCTCGAGGGGCCGGTAATGGCGACCGGCACCGTGATCCCGGCGCCGATATCGGCGGTCTTCTGTTCGAGGGGCGGATCGCTGTCCCACATCCAGCGCAACATGCAGCCCACCGCGATCACACCGCAGAACATCGCGAAGGCATAGGCCTGCACCGTAAGCGACAGGAAGAACGCGGCTGTGAAGAACGCCGCCGCCGTGGGAAATGGCGAGGGTCCGGGGATGATCTGCAGATATTGCGGCTCGGCATTGATCGGGCTGGTGATGATCGTCTCCCGCAGCCCGGTGGCGCTGTTGGGCAGGAAGTAGCGCCCTTCCTGCGTATCCTTGGCCAGATCGGGATCGTCCCACAGCGGATCGCGGCTCTTCACCAGCGGCAACGAGCGACTGGAGTAGAGGCCGGCGGGCAGCCATTCCAGCGTCCCGGCATCGTAAACGTTGCCGGCCGATTCTGCTGCGGTGAAGCGGAAATTGCGCGCCAGGTCATACAGGAACAGCGCGACCCCGGCGGCAATGACGAAGGCACCGACGGTCGAGATCAGGTTAACCAGGTCGAGCTCGCGGCCCGGCAGATAGGTGTAGACTCGGCGTGGCATGCCGAGGAAGCCGGTCAGGTGCATCGGCATAAAGGTGATGTGCACGCCGCTGAAGAACAGCGCGAACACCCACCGGCCGAGCCGGTCGGACAGCGCGTTCTTGCTGGTCATCCCGGCCCAGTAATAGAACGCGCCGAACAGGGGCATCACCATGCCGCCGATCAGCACGTAATGCAGGTGGGCGACGATGAAGTAGGTGTCGTGCGCCTGCCAGTCGAACGGCACCATTCCCACCATCCCCCCGGTCAGCCCGCCGATGGTGAAGGTTACAATGCTGCCGGTCACAAACAGCGCCGGCGCGGACCAGCGAATTCTCCCGCTCGCCAGCGTGGCGATCCAGCAGAACACCTGTATCCCCGCGGGCAGGCTCACCGCCATGCTCGCGGCGCTGAAATAGCCGGTCGAGACGCGCGGCATGCCGGTGGCGAACATGTGATGCGCCCAGACGCCGAAGCTGATGAACCCCGTTGCCACCAGCGCGACCACGTTCAGCCGGTAGCCGACCAGCGGCGTGCGTGCGATGGTGGCCACCATCATGCTCATCATGCCCGCGGCGGGGATGAAGATGATGTAGACTTCCGGGTGGCCGAAGAACCAGAACAGATGCTGCCATAGGAGCGGGTCGCCGCCGCGGGTGGGATCGAAGAAGGGCCAGTTGAACGCCCGCTCCAGTTCCAGCAGCGAGGTGGCGGCGATGATCGCGGGGAAAGCCAGGATGATCATCACGCCGAACACCAGCATCGCCCAGGCGAAGATCGGCATCCGGTCGAGAGTCATCCCCGGTGCCCGGGATCGCAGGACGCCGACGATGATCTCCACCGCGCCGGCAATGGCGCTGATTTCGATGAAGCCGATCCCCAGCAGGTAGAAATCCGTGTTGATCTCGGGCGAGAAGGCGATGCTGGTCAGCGGCGGATACATGAACCAGCCGCCGCTGGGGGCGAGGCTGAAAAAGATCGAAGCGAAGAACGAGAGGCCGCCGATAAGGAACATCCAGAACCCGTAGGCGGCCATGCGGGGGAACGGCAGTTCGCGCGCTCCCAGCATCTGCGGCAGCAGCAGCATCCCCGCCGCCTCCACCGCGGGCACGGCGAACAGGAACATCATCATGGTGCCGTGCATGGTGAAGAACTGGTTGTAGGTCTCCTGCGGCAGGAAATCCTGCAGCGGAGCGGCCAGTTGCACCCTCATCCCCAGCGCGAGGATCCCGGCGAGCAGGAAGAACAGAAAGGCCGTGGAGAGGTGGAAAAACCCGATGTAATTGTTGTTGATGCCCTTCAGCAGCCCCCAGCCGGTGGGCGCTTTCCAGATCCGGTCGAGTTCCTCCACCTCGCCTTCGGGGCGCGGGGCGTGAACCGGGAAGAGCTTGTAGAGATCGTGATCGAAGCCGGTTTCGGATTCGCGCCCGGCCATTGCGTCGCCTCCGCCAGCTGCGCTCACCTCTGTTGCTCCAGCCAGATTGCGATAGCCTCGAGCTCGTCGGCGGAAAGCCGGTCGTAGGTCGGCATGCGATTGCCCGGCTTGATCGACTGGCTGTCGCCGATCCAGCCCATCATCGTCCCGCGATGATTGGGCAGGATGCCTGCGCCCAGCGTCAGGCGTGCACCCACATGGGTCAGATCTGGCCCCGCCAGCCCGTTGGCCTCGGTCCCGGCGACGCGGTGGCAGGCGCCGCAGCCGCTGTCCATGAACAGAGCGCGGCCAGCAATTGCGGCGGCGGCTTGATCCGTTCGCGCGGGCAAGTCTGTATCTCGGACCACCGCAGGCATCGGGCCGGTTCGCGCTGGCAGAGCGGCGGGGCTGTCGCCGCCCTCGAGCCGCGCCTGCAACCACGCTTCCCATTCACCCGCTTCATGCGCCACCGCGACGAAGCCCATCAGTGCATGCGGCCCCCCGCAATACTCGGCGCAAACCCCGCCGAACCGTCCGGGCCGGTCCGCCTGCACCAGCAATTCGTTGAGACGGCCGGGGACCATGTCCTTCTTGCCCGAAAGATGGGGCACCCAGAAGGAATGGATCACATCGTCGCTCAGCAGTTCCAGCACCACCTTTTCGCCGACCGGCAGATGCAGCTCGTTCGCATCGCGCAGCAGCACATCGCCATCGGCGTCCAGATACTCGACATCGAACCACCACATATGCCCGGTCACGCGCACGCGCATTTCATCGCCGCTGATCTCCTCGGTCAGCGAGGCGGTGAGCAGCAGGCCCCACACCAGCAGAACGGTCAATACGATGCCGGGAAAGGCGATCCCGCCGATCCACACGGCGCGCTCGCCGCCCAGCCTGCGACGCCATTTGTCCGGTCCTTTGGCCGCCACCCACAAGGCGGCGACT
Organism: Alphaproteobacteria bacterium; assembly: GCA_018819685.1. Taxonomy (GTDB): domain Bacteria; phylum Pseudomonadota; class Alphaproteobacteria; order Sphingomonadales; family Sphingomonadaceae; genus Qipengyuania; species Qipengyuania benthica. Next base: position 20,423 of record JAHJPT010000070.1, on the reverse strand, counting down.
ATGACGCAGGTGACGATCACGCCCATGCCGAACAGCGCCCAAGCGAGCACGGTTACGCTGTCCGCATAGGGACCTGCCGGATCGAGCACCGGCGGCGGCCATCCCCAGAACGCGTCAAGCATCGTCGAGGCCGTAGAGATAGGCCGCGACATCGGCGGCTTGTGGCTGAGTAAGCGGCATGGCGGGCATCGTCGAACCGGGCTTTGCTTCGGGTGCGTTACGGACGAAGTGGGCGAGATTGGCCGGGGTGTTGGGAAGCGCTCCGGCGATCAGACCGATATCGTCGAAGCCGACCAGCGATGGGCCCAACCGGCCCCTGGGCCAGCCGATGCCCGGAATTTCGTGGCATGCTGCGCAACCTGTTTCCTTGATCAGCGCCAATCCCCTCTCTGCATCGGCTCCGCTGCGAACATAACGGGGGCCGGGAACCTCCTTGCAGCCGGCCAATGCCAGCGCGGCAGCGGCCCATACGGCGGAATTCGTATGGCGCCACCACCAGCGGCTTTTTTGCCCTTCGCGATGCACTCGGCGGGTCGCTCGCTCGGGAACCGTCACGGTGCGGGGAAGGTTCCCGTCGGGATGGCCCGGCTCTTCCGTTCGTTCTTGATCCTGTTCGCTTCCGCCGCTGCGACCGCCTGCAACGAAGCCGAGCCGACCGTCGGGAAGTGGGAGCGCACCGGCGAACTGGTGGCGCTGTCCGGAGGCGACGCCGGCGCGCGCGGTGCCTGCATCACCTGTCACGGTCTTCGTGGAGAGGGCGATGGCAAGCTCGTGCCGCGGCTCGCCGGGCTCAACCCCGGCTATATCGCCCGGCAGCTCGATTATTTCGCCACGGGTCTCAGGCGGCATCCGCAAATGGTCTGGATCGCCGACCAGCTCGACTGGCACTCCCGCCAAAAGGTTGCGTTCCATTACGCAGCAATGCCCGTCCCCCCCGAGGTGCCGCGCACCGTCGCCGACGGGCCCTTGCCGGATGCGGTCTGTTCTCCCCGCATCGCGCGGCTCTATTTCTTTGGCGATCCGCAGCGCGGCCTGATCTCCTGCGCAGAATGCCACGGTCGCGACGGGGTGGGGAGAGGGCAGGGCAATCCGCCGCTCGCTGCGCAGCCCGCGCCCTATCTGGAGGCGCAGCTGCGACACTGGCGGACTGGAGAACGCTATGGCGATCCGAACGGCGCGATGACTCATATCAGCCGGCTTCTGCACGAGGAGGAGATTGCCCCCCTTGCGGCTTTCGCCTCGCGCCTGCGGGATTCCAGTCGGTATCCGGCACTTCCGGCAGCATGCCTTCGAACACGTCGTCCCGATCCCAGAAGTGGTGCTTGATCGCCGCTCCTGCGTGGGCCGGGATCAGAAGCGCGAGAACCACGACGCAGAAGACATGCACGTCGAGCGAGCTTTCCAGCACCCACGACTGCCATTCTGGCGAGAAGTCCTGGAACGGCATGGGGGGTATCCGCACCAGCCCGGCGATATGCAGCGGCCGGGCAGGCTGGATCGCGGACCATAGCATGTACCCGCTCAGCGGCATGATCACGAACAGCGTGTAGAACATGGCGTGGATCAGATGCGCCACCCCGCTGCGCCAACCGGCGTTGTCGGCATCGTTGATCGGCCCGGGCACCATCAGCCGCCAAAGCAGGCGAAGCGCGCCCAGCAGCAGCAGAGTGAGGCCGAGACCGCTGTGGCGGGCATAGGCATCCAGCTTGTCGGCCCCGACAAGGTAGCGCTGCATCCACCAGCCGGAGAGCAATTGATAGATCACGAGTGCGGCCATGGTCCAATGGAAGGTAACCCCCACAGGGGTGTACTTCCCGCGGTCGCGATAGCTCTTCGACCAATCACGGAAGAACTCGGACAGGTTCACCGGGCGGGTTCAAGTCGCAACGATCGGTAGAGCACGGCGAGCGCGACCAGCAGATAGATGGCCGACCCGGGCACCCACATTAGGATGCCGGACAATTGCTGGTCCTCGAGCGGCGAAAACCCCCAGGCCTGGGTCGTCAGCCAGTGCGGTTGGTAGAAGGCGCGACCGGCGAAGATCAGCAGCGCGGCCAATAGCCCCATCAAGACCATGGTTGCCAGAAGCGCGATCACGGCGGCGCCTGCATCGGCCTGCCGCAAACGGGCCCACCAGCCGGCGGAGGAGAGCAGCAGGCTGGCTTGCATGATCCAGAACAGCGCGTCGCTGGAGAGAGCTGCGGAATAGAGCGGCGGAGCGTGCCAGGCCCAGAAGATCAGCATGTGCAGCGCCGTGAGCTGCGCCAGGGACAGGTGCCGAAATGCCCGCTGCACGGGGCCGAACCCGGCGATGAGCGGGGCGAGGGCCGCAACCAGGAGGACGTGATGAACCGCCCGCACCGCGAACAGGGACGAACCCAGTGCGCAGAAGGGCGAGATGTAGAGGAAGGCGAAGATGGCGGCAGCGGCGATGGCGCGTCTGCGGCCTTCGCCATCGAGGCCGCCGCGAAGCAATGCCCAGCCAAGAGCCGCAGCCAGCACCAGCATCAGCACCGGATCGAAGTTGAACCGCAGCCACCACTCGGCCGGGACGGGAGCAACCCCACAGTAAGGTACCCAGGAATTCACGCCAGCTGTCATCAAGAGTGCCCACCCTGCTTGCTCTTGGTCATCCCTATCTACGCGTTCCTGTTCGGCGGGTTCCAGATCGGCCTGTCCGAGGGATCAACCGGTGGCTGCGAAGCGCTGTGATGGAACTTGTGCAATACCGGGTGCCTTCAGCAACATGAACAAAAATCGCAGCGATCCGCCGGTCGAACCGTCGGCATCGAACATACCGTTACGACGTGCCGTAGAGCGGCATCGACATTGGTGAAGACGGTCGCTGCCGAGGAGGACTCGAGTTTGCCCGCCGAGGATACGGCTTCGGTCATCAGGCGTCAGGCGGAGCCGGCGAATGCCTCCTCTACCTCCGCCAGCAGCGCTGCCTCGCAATCCTTGTAACGGGGGGAGAAGTGAAACGGCTCTACCCTTTTCGCTTCGCATTCGCGCGCGATCTCGCCTGCCGCCCGCGTGGTGAGGTGCGCTCGGTCGAATGCGAGCGCGGCATCGGCGGCGCGAAAGGAAGCTTCGATGAACAGGATCCTCGCACCGGCACCAAGCGATCTGAGTGACTGCCGGTTGGCGGCTGTGTCGCGAAGGTCGGTCGCGTAGCAGATCTTCCCGCCCGGCTCGACGCTCACCAGATGGCGCAATTCGGATAGAGGTTTTGCGGATCCGCTCGGCAATCTGATAGGCAGTTGGTCGTCACCGCCGCGGCGGATCGCCTCCTTCAGGCCATGGAGCCACTTTCCCCGCTCGAGCCCCGCTTCGTCGAGCCGGTTGCGCCAGACGTTGACCCGATGCGGCTCCTCCAGCGCGAACGCAAGACAGGGACCGTGGTGCTCCAGAATGCTCGCCGACAGCTTCCAGCGAGGGGTTTCGAAGATCATGCCTCCTCGGGCTTCGGCTTCGCCCAGGGGCTCGGGTTCGAAGCGCTGGGAGAACCGGAATCGCGTGCGTCGCAGGCATTCGGGTGCAACCAGTTCAGCTGCCTCGATGACGAGTTCGGTCGTATATCGCTGCGCCAGGCCCCAGGTGTAGCCCTGCAGCTTGTGCCCGAGCCGGTCTGCAAAACCCTCGGGTCCGGCCAATTCTATGCGGGCATCGCGGCCGACATTCACCCGAAGCAAGGCGTCGAAACCGATCAAATGGTCCATGTGCATGTGCGACACGCCAACCGTGCCGACACGCAGCAGGTCACGCGCGGAGAGTGCGGACAGATCTCCCATGTCGAGCAGAACCGCCTCGCGCTGGTGCGAAAACTCCACGAAAAGCGCGGGATCGCCATATCGGCCGTTTACCAGCCGTGGCCGCAAGGAAGTGCTCATAAGCGCGCAACGCAGCAGTTGCTGCCGGGCAGGCCTCGTCGGGCGGGTCCGGCTCCGCTCCTACCTTTTGGACGCAGATTGCCGCTCCGGATCGAGCCCTGTGGCGGGCACATCCGTGTTGTCACCGTCCTCCATTCCGAACCGGGTTGTGGCAGCCTCCCCTCCTTTCTGGAGCCGATAGGTATCCTGGGTCGAACCATCGTCGCTCTTCTTTGCGGCGGGGTCGGTGGGTTGCTTTGGCATCTATAAACTCCTCTGGTTGCTGCATAACCAACGCGCGAGCGTCGCCCGGGTTCATTGGAGCGGACCTTGGTTCCGTGTGCGGTATTCGCAGCAGCAAACGGCCCCGGTTCCGCGATCACGGCCAACGTGCCTTCACCAGCTTCACGCTCGGCGCGTCCTCCACATCCTCCCAGCCGTATCGGGCGATGGCGTCATTGCTCTCATGTGCCTCGCGCCCCGGTTCGAGCGACCAGGTGATATGATAGGTGCCGCCGTCCGGGCGTCGATGGCTGCCCGCTACCTCGACCACCAGCGCCTCGACGCCCGCACCGTCATCTGCATGGCCGATCACGACGGCCCGATCGGCATCGGGCACGGGCGAAGATCCGTCGGCGGGGCCGTGGGTGACGTGATCGGCAATCGTGTTGCAATAGCGAGGCGGAAACCGGTCGAGCAGGTTGGATCGATGCTCCGCATCGAGCTTCCAGCCAAGCCACACCTGCTGCGTCACGGCGACCCCGTTGCGGGCAATGAAGATTTGCCTGTGTCGCTGGACATCGCGATGTCTCCTCTCGGCGAACCCAACGGGTCCGACCGACGGGGGTTTCCCGATATCTGCAGCAGAAAACGCACCTTGCCCTCTCAGGGCAATGTCGCGCCGACGATATGGCTCGCCTCTTCGCTCGCCAGCATCGCGCTAGGCCGGCGAGTTCCTCGGGTTTTGCTCTTTTTGCTGAGAACTAAGTTGCACGATGCGGGAGCAGCGCCGCCTGATTGATCTAGTCCCGCTTGATCATCTCGTCGGCGAGTGGTCCGTCTGCTGAAGGTCGGCTCTTCGGGATATTCGCTCCTCTTCCGGAGTGCGCTGCCTGATCGACGCGGACTGGAACGAGCTGGCTCAACACTCGGGCGGTGGACCTCAGCGCTGCAAGAACCAGGTAAAGACCCGCTCTGGATCTGGCTTGGTCAGGAAGCCGCCCAAAGACAGGCGACTGGACGTGCAACCGAGCAGTAACTGTGACCAGCGTGTAACCGAGATGCCGAGCAGGAACTGGAGCTGACTGCCGCCGGCGGCGTTAGTGTCGTAAAGGAGAGCCTGGTGGATTCATCGATCGAGACGCACACGATAGGAAGCGGACGGAAGCTGCTGCTTGTGCATGGGCTTGGAGGAAGCTGGAGGTCTTGGTCGCCGATCCTTCCGATTGTTTCCGCGCAAAGACAAGCGATCATGATCGACCTGCCGGGGCACGGCGAATCTCCTGCCCGCCCTGATAGTGGCACCTTTCGCGGCCTTGCCGACAGCCTGGAGACATACATCCTTCGCGAGGGCCTAGGTCCCGTTGATGTCGCAGGCGTTTCGCTTGGCGGGCGCCTCGTGTTGGAGCTGGCGAGGCGGGGTTGTGTCCGGGATGTCGTGGCACTCGATCCCGGCGGTTTCTGGCAGGGGTGGGAGCGAGCCTATTTTAGATGGACGCTCGGCGCTTCGCTCAGGCTCCTGCGCCTGCTGAAGGGTCAGCTTGGCATGCTCAGCGCATCGCCAGTCACCCGAACTGCCCTGCTCGCTCAACTCTCGGCGAGGCCGTGGGCTTTGTCCCCCGAGTTGGTCGAGAGGGAACTTGCATCCTTTGCCAAGACGCCAACTGTGGCTCCGTTGATCAAGGATCTGGCCGACGGTCCCGCGCAAGAGGGGCCAGCTTCGTCATCGGTTGGTCGCATCACAATTGGCTGGGGCGGAAAGGATCGTCTGTGCCCGCCGCGGCAGGCCGCCCGCGCTCGCGAAGCCTTCCCTCATGCCGCACTCCATTGGTTCGAGGAGAGTGGGCATTATTCGATCTGGGACTGCCCAGAGCAAGCGGCCCGACTGATACTTGAATCGACCGGAAAGGTCAGCGTGACCAACTCTCGCTAGCCCGGAACCGACAGCCCCTTGGAGGCGCCGGCGGCCGCCTCCTCGTAATGAAAGCTGCCTGACGACCCACTTGCTGACATCGCCTCGCTGTGTATCTCAGGATGCATGCCGCTCCGTAGGTATCTGCTAATTTGCTACATCTGGACAGTAGTTCTGTTCGGCCTAATTGGCTTAATCTGGAGCGTGTCGGACCCCACCGTTTCCGCTCTTGGCCTCATCTTGTTCGGCCTATTTGCGGGCATTGCCAATGTGTTTGTAAACATCTGGCCGTGGGCGCGGAGGGTGCCTCCTGAACGCCGAACCAACTTCTGGTCCTATCGCGGCACAAATGTCGTATTTTTCGCTGTGCCTGCCGCGCTGGTGTTGGCTCTCGCTATCGCAGCAGTGGCCGAAGGCGGGGTCAGTTAGGGACCGTTTCCCACCCAGAATGAGCCACTTCCAGCTACTCGAGGACAGCCCGAAACCTGCCTGGCAACTTCAGCGACTTTGCCGCCGAAAGCCGAAACGAAGAAGGTGGTAGCAAGTAAGTCTGTCTAACCCTGGAGGTCGATCAACTGCGGCACAGGGAAATAGAACCAACGCATTCGGTCCGGGTTGAGAGGTGATGATAGGATCAAATCATGGCGTGGCTGATCTGCCTCGAGAAAGACCAGACTCCCTCCCACCCGAGACAGTGCGGCGAAAAACGCTTGGAGCCATCGAGATGAATCGGCAGGCCCCAAGCCGGGAGGCGCTACCCCCATGCAGACGAGTTCGTCACTTCCCATCTAACCCCACTTGCGTTCGGCTAGGGATGGGTGGCGTCGGACGGCATAGGAGTCGCAAATAGCGGAAATGTAGAGCTTTTCCGCGTGATTCTGGAGGGGATTGGAGCGGCCTGAAAAGGCCGGTGGCGGAGACGGAGGGATTCGAACCCTCGGTACCCGGTTGGGGTACGGTTCCTTAGCAGGGAACTGGTTTCAGCCACTCACCCACGTCTCCGCAACGGACGCATCTCGGCTGCGAGGAGCGCGCTATAGCCAGAGCTTTGTTCGCCTTCAAGGGGCTTGGCGCCGCGATGTGCGATTAGCACCGGGAGGGATTGGCGCGGTTCGATTCGCCTCGTTTTCGATTCGGTTCATCGCTCACTCATTGCGGGGCGGCGATTGGAGGATTCTTGTCGAACTGCCGATCTATGCCCGCAGGGAGGGGCGCATCATGACCAGACCCGCCAGCCTTGCCCGCCGCTTCACCGCAGCCGCAGCCGCGGTTTTCGCCTTGCTCGCCAGTCCGCTGTCAGCGCAGCTCGAGACGGTCGATCCGAACGAGGCGCTGCAATATCCGATCGATGGCGACCTGGAAGAGACGCCGGGCGACCAGTCGGTCTACGCCGAGCCGCAGACTTCCGCCCCGGCAGCGCCCTATTCCCCAGAGCCCCAACCCCGCGACGGGACGAACGTGGCGCCAAGCTGGAGCGAGCCCGCTTCGCCCGGCTCGGCCGCTACCGATTACAGTGCAGGCCCCGAGGCGACCGGCAGTGCGATCCCGCCCGTCGTCGCCGAGGCCGAGCAGACCTATCGCGAAGACGATCTGATCGGTGCCGCGCAGGGGGTGTTCGGCGACGGCGCCAAGGAAGTCGCCACGTTGATCCGCCGGCTTCTGGCCGACCAGGGCGAACCCAATGCCTATATCGTGGGACGAGAAGCGAGCGGTGCCTTCATCGTGGGTGCTCGCTACGGGTCGGGCACGCTCTATCACAAGGTCGAAGGCGAACGGCCCGTCTACTGGACCGGCCCCTCGATCGGATTCGACGCGGGCGCCAACGCCGGCAGCACCTTCGTGCTGGTCTACAATCTCTACGACAGCGAGGAATTGTACGAGCGCTATCCCGCGGGCGAGGGTCAGCTCTATGCAGTCGGTGGGTTGACCGCCTCCTACATGCGCAAGGGCGATGTGGTGCTGATCCCGATCCGCGTGGGTGCCGGGCTGCGGCTGGGTATCAACGCCGGTTACATGAAGTTCTCCAAGGAACAGCGCTGGCTTCCCTTCTGACGCGGCCCTGCGAGAGACGGGTATCGACGCTCGCCTAGCGCGATAGAACCGCTGACCCGACGGGAAGTGTTTTCCTGTTGCCGCGTTCCGCAGCTGTCGGCATGGACGCTGCATGCTCGAAAAGCTTCAGTCACAACCCGCCGATGCGCTGCTCGCGCTGATCAAGATGTACGCCGACGACGAGCGCGAGGACAAGATCGACCTCGGGGTCGGGGTTTATCGCACCGGCGAGGGCGCGACCCCGGTATTCTCCGCCATCAAGGGCGCGGAGACCAGGCTGCTCGAGCAGCAGGATTCCAAGAGCTATCTCGGCCCCGAGGGCGACATGGGCTTCGTCCAGGCGCTGATGCCCTACGTGTTCGGCGAGGATGCGACGATGGGCGGGCGCATTGCCGGGATGCAGACCCCCGGAGGCACCGGTGCGGTCCGTCTCGCGCTGGCGCTGGCGCAGCGTGCCGGGGCGGAGCGGGTTCATCTGGGGCTGCCGAGCTGGCCCAACCATGTGCAGATCCTCGAGGATCTGGGAATGGCAGCGGTACCGTTCGACCATGCCAACGCCGACGGCAGCGCCAATCTCGCGGCGCTGATCGCCGCGATCGATGGCGCCGCCCCCGGCGATCTGGTGCTGCTCCACGGTTGTTGTCACAATCCGACAGGGATCGATTACACGCCCGAGGATTGGGACGTCATCGCCCAAGCGCTGGAGCGCAACGGCGTTTTGCCGCTGCTCGACATCGCCTATCAGGGGCTGGGTCGCGGGCTCGACGAAGACGTCGCCGGGGTTCGCAGCGTGCTCGCCGCCGTGCCCGAGGCGCTGATCGCCTACAGCTGCGACAAGAACTTCGGTCTCTATCGCGACCGCGTGGGCGCCTTCTACGTGATGGCGCAGGATGGCGGGACGCTCGACACGATCCTGTCCAACGCCAATGCTCTGGCGCGGGCGACCTGGTCGATGCCGCCCGATCATGGCGCCGCGGCCGTGCGGATTGCGCTGCGCGATCCCGATCTGACCAGAGAGTGGCGCACCGAACTCGACGGGATGCGCGATCGGATGCGCGATGTGCGCCGCCAGCTAGCTGCGGCCGACAGCGATGCGCCGGGGCTCAATCTGGCCGCGCTGACCGAGCAGAACGGGCTGTTCGCCGTCTTGCCGCTGGATCGCGGCCAGATCGCCGCTCTGCGCGAGGAGCATGCGATCTACATGGCCGGGTCGGGCCGGATCAACATCGCCGGGCTGCACGTAGGCAACATCGGCAAGTTCATCGCCGCGCTGGCGGACGTCACGCAGCGCTGATCCGCGACGCTGAAATCGGGCTGCGTTCCCGCCGAACCTAATTCTGCAGGCTCTGCATCCGCTTGAGATAGCGGGCCAGCACATCGATCTCGAGATTGACCGAATCCCCCTGGGTCAGCGAGCCCAGCGTGGTGACCTCCGCGGTGTGCGGGATGATGTTGAGCACGAAATCGCAGCTGCCATCGGCGCGATCGTCGACATCGTTCACGGTCAGCGAGACCCCGTCGACCGTGATCGAACCCTTGGGCGCGATGAACGCGGCATATTCGGCGGGAGCTCGGATCGCCAGCCGTGTCGAACCGCCCTCGGTTCGCGCCATTTGGACGGTGCCGCAGGTATCGACATGGCCGGTGACCAGATGGCCGCCCAGTTCGTCGCCCAAGCGCAGCGCGGGCTCGAGGTTGAGCCGGCGACCTTCCTGCCACATCTCGGGAACGCTGCGCGAGACGGTTTCGCCCGACACATCGACGGCGAACCAGGCGTCGCCGGGGTTGCCGCCGCGCTCCACGACCGTCAGGCAGACCCCCGAACAGGCGATCGAGGCACCCATGTCGATTGCTTCCGGATCGAAGGGGCAGGTGATCCTGACTCGCCGGTCGGCCCGATCTTCGACGCTGTCGATGGTCCCGACGGCAGTGACGATCCCGGTGAACATGGTCGTGTCTCCTCGCGCCGTCCGGCGCTTCGATTGCAGATCTGTCGCTCTTGCTCCGGTGAGCGGGCGAGTGGGGGGCCTCGCGCTGGTACGCATCGGCGTCCGCGCTGCCAAGCGCAAGGAATCCGCAGCTAGCGGACGCGCGCAAAGGCTTCGTAGCTGTCGGTGCCGAGCCCACGCCGCTCGACCAGCTTCCAGCGCCCATGCGCCTCGGCGAGATCGCCCAGCCGAATGTCCGCGATTCCGGAAATTCCCTCGCCCACAAGGATCGGGGCGCGATAGATATCGAGCCGGTCCACCAGATCGGCGGCCAGGAAGGCGGCAGCGGTCTGCGCGCCGCCCTCCACATAGAGGTAGAGCATGTCCTGTAATCCGGCGATGTCCTCGGGTGCAGCGATCGTTCGCACACCTTCCATGGCACGAGAGGTCAGCACGACGGGCAGCGGACTGCGACCTTCGAGCCCGCGCAGGCGGACGTCGAGGCGGGGCCGGTCTGCGCGCCAGGTTCCGCCACCCACCAAAATGCCATCGGCGAGCGCGCGCCGCGAATGAACGTGCGCGCGTGCCGCCTCGCCGGTAATCCAGCGACTCTCGCCCGAGGGCAGCGCGATCTTTCCATCGAGCGAGAGCGCAAGCTTGAGAGTGACGTGGGGGCGGCCACTACGGGCGCGGGTCAGATACCCTGCCAGACTTTCGCGAGCAGCGGCCAACTCGATCAACTCGGCGCTCACTCCCGCGCCGCGCAGCCGCGCCAGCCCGCTGCCGGCAGTTCGCGGATCGGGATCCTCGCAGCCGATTACCACGCGTGCGACGCCCGCATCCGCCAGTAGATCGGCGCAGGCGGGTCCGCGGTCGGAACGGTGGGCGCAGGGCTCGAGGGTGACGTAGGCGGTCGCCCCGCGCGCCTCGGCACCGGCTCGACCCAGCGCGATCGCTTCCGCGTGCGGCCGACCGCCGGGTTGCGTCCAGCCGCGACCGATCACGATACCGTCCTTGACGAGGATCGCTCCGACGGCAGGGTTGGGGCGGCTAGCGGGGCGGCCGCGCAGCGCCAGCCGCGCGGCCGTCGCTAGCCAGCGTGCATCACTCGACTGCAGCGTCAATGGCGCGTTCCGCCTGGAGAGCGCTCGGGGCGTCGTTCGGGGCGTCGGTCGGGATGCCCGCCCGATCGAGTGCGCGGAGGCGCTCGGCCTCCTCACGCGCCCGATCCTCGGCGATCTGGCGCTCCATCGCATCGACATCGATCCCGGTGGCCCGGCCGAGCGTCCGATACATGTCCTGGATCTCGGCCTCGCGTGCATCGCGCCGGGCTTCCCATTGCTCCTTCAACCGCTGGTTCTCCAGGTTCGAGGCGATGATCTCGGCCTCGCTGCGCCCATCGGCGAAGGTGGAAATGATCGAGACCTGTGGCCGTACGGGCGGACCGATCACCCGCTCCTGCGTTACCCAGAACATCAGAGCGAAGGTGCTCAGCAGGGATGCCGCCAGGATCGGCCAACGATAAGGATTCGGGCGTTTGAATTCGCTCCAGAAATCCTGGAACCCACCGACGGGGTTGAGTCGCGATTTGATCCGCATGGCGAGAGAGATAGGGAGGCCGGTGCCAAGTTACCAGCCGGCTGTTTATCGGCCCGTCGGTTCCACCGGTCGCAAGACCCGCGAGGGCCTACCCGAAATCGGTGTAGAGACTGCGACCGTGCGCACGCAGCCAGGCGTCGGCCGCGTCCACATCGTCTTCGTAGATGTCGCGAAGCAAGCGGTGAAATTCCGGGCTGTGGTCGAAATGGACCAGATGCGCGGTTTCGTGCGCCACCACCGATCGGCGGATCGCATCGGGCGCCTGCACCAGCCGCCAATTGACCCGCACCACGCCCTTGCTCGAACAGCTGCCCCAGCGTCGCTGCGCGCGGGTAAGCCGCAGATCGGGCGGCGAAAGGCCGGCGCTGGTGCAATAATGGGCCAGATCCGAGCGCATCAGCCGGATCGCCTCGGCTTCGAGCCAGCGATGCAGCCGGTGGGGCAGCGTGTGGTGCGGACCGCCGAGCCGGATCCTGCGCTCTTCCAGCATGGCTTTGCGCGGCGCGTCCTCGGCCCAGCGTATCGCGAGTTCGCTGCCGCGGTAGCGGATCGTGCCGCGCGCGACCGGGTCGGTCGCTTGCGGAACCTTGGCCAATTGCGCCTCGAGCCATTCGCGGCGGACCGCGGCGAAAGCCACCGCGTCGGCGCTGCGGCACCAGCGCGGCAGGGTGATCCGCACCGCGCTGCCATCGGGCGCCAGCCGCAGCGTCAGCCGCTTGGCGCGCGGATGGCGGTTGAGCGCAATCGGCAGAGTGCGACCCGATAGCTCGATCGTAGGCGCCCTAGGTTTGGCAGCGGGCCTGCTATCGCCGCGCAGCCACTCGATCACTCTGCGGCTTCCCGGTGCCAGTCGCGACCGCCTTGACCCCCACCATCGCCCTCTTCGTCCCACTCGACGACATGGTGTTCGAGCGGCCCGGCATCCACTTCGCTGACGACCCGGCCAGCGACCGAAAAGCCCGCGCGCACCACCGCCTCGCGGTCGCCCGACAGCAGGTAATGCCAATCGGGCAGCGACCGGCCTTCCGCGCGGCGGCGATAGGCACAGGTGGAGGGCAGCCAGGGCACCCGATCGACGATCTTGAGCGTCAGCCGCAGGCAGTCGGGCACGAAGCTCTTGCGGTTGGGATAGTCGCGGCAGGTCGCGCTGGCGCAGTCGAGCAGGCGGCAGGCGACGTTGGTCTCCTCGATCCGACCGGTGTCCTCGTCTTCCATCTTGTGCAGGCAGCATCGCCCGCAGCCGTCGCACAGCGCCTCCCATTCGGGGCGGGTGAGCTCGGCCAGCGGGCGCTCCCAGAAGCGCTCCCTCAGCGCACCCATTTGTCCAGCTCCTCGGCCACCGCCTCTGGCCCCAGATCGGTCGGCAGGATCGCCAGCGGCTCGCCCGCGGGGCCGAACAGATAGGTGTAGCCCAGATGATCCATCAGATAGCCGCCGCCCGGCTGTACTTCGCCCTTCGAAAAGGTCGTGCCGAAATCGCTGGCGACCTGCTTGAGCGCTTCGGTCTCGCCGGTCATGCCGATCAGCCGCGGGTGGAAGCTGTCGGTGAATTCCCGCAGCACTTCGGGCGTGTCGCGCTCCGGATCGACGCTGATGAAAAGCGGTTGAACCTGAGCACCCAGTTCGGGATTTTTTTCCTCGAAGCGCTTCAATCCGGCCATCGCGCGCTGGACATCGGTCGGACAGATGTCGGGGCAATAGGCGTAGCCGAAATAGAGGATCCGGTACTGTCCGTCGAAATCGCTCCAGCGCACCGTATCGCCGGTCTCGCCGGTCAGCTCGAAGGGGGCGCCGATCGCCGCGCCCTCGAGCGGCGGTTCGCCGGCATCGGCGGGAGGACCTGCGGAATCGCAGCCGGTCAGGGCGGCGAGCAGGAGCAGCGGGGCGGAGAGGGCGAGCGACAACGCTTTGCGGTGGGCCATGGCGTTGCAATTCATGCTCTGCTAACGCTGGCGGCACAAGGGCTGTGCCCCATGCAAATGCGAAAAACACGCGAGGTTGGTCAGGTGAAGCTGCGGATCGGGACAAGATACGGATTGGCTGCTGCGCTTGCCGGAGCGCTGCTGGCGAGTCCATTGGCGGGGCAGAATTTCTCCGAGGGCTATCAGTTCCTCAAGGCGGTGGAAGACCGCGAAGGCGCGACGGTGACCGAAATGCTCGACCAGCCGGGCACGGTGATCGCCAATTCGCGCGACATCACCAGCGGGCGCACCGCGATGCATATCGTGGTGGAGCGCCGCGACCTCACCTGGATCCGCTTTCTTCACAGCAAGGGCGCCAATCCCGACATCGCCGACAAGAAGGGCATCACACCCCTGCAGATCGCGTCCAATCTCGGGTTTATCGAGGGCGTCGAGGCGCTGCTCGAAGCCGGCGCACGCGTCGATCAGAGCAATGCCGCCGGCGAGACCCCGCTGATCTCCGCGATCCACCGGCGCGACATGCCCATGATCCGCTTGCTGCTCGACAAGGGTGCGAACCCCGACCGCAACGACAATTCGGGCCGCTCGGCGCGCGATTATGCCGCACTGATTTCCGGCGGGACGCAGATCACGGATGTCATCGCGCAGGCCGACAAGGACCGCAGCGCCGACGGCACCCGGCAATCCTACGGGCCGAGCCTCTGATCATGGCAAGCGATGCTCCGGACCCGGCAGTAGCCCCCGCAGAGATGACGCTGGACGAGTTGCGGCTGCATCTCGCTCCGCTCATTGCGGATGCGGCGGTGTTCGATGGCTGGAGCGACGCCGCGCTCGCCATGGCGGCGCAGCAGGCGGGGGTCGATGCCGATGTGGCGCGACTGGCCTACGATGGCGGCGCGATGGACATGATTGCCGCCTGGATCGAGACCATCGACGCGGCGATGGCCGTGGCGTTGCCGCCCGAAAAACTTGCGCAGATGAAGATCCGCGAGCGGATCCGCAGTCTGGTCCAGTTCCGACTCGATGCCGTGGCGGGGCGCGAGGAAGCGCTGCGCCGGGCGATGGCGATCATGGCCATGCCGCAGAACGCCGCGGCGGCTTTGCGCACCGGCTGGCACAGCGCCGATGTCATGTGGCGGCTCGCCGGCGACACGGCGACCGATTACAACCACTACACCAAGCGCGCCACGCTCGCCGCGATCTACGGCGCGACGCTGGCGGTCTTTCTCGACGACGCGAGCGGAGGCAAGGTGGACACCCGCGCCTTCCTCGATCGTCGGATCGACGGGGTGATGCGGTTCGAGAAGGCCAAGGCCAAATGGCTCAACCCCGACCGCGATCGCTTCAGCGTCACGCGATTTCTCGGACGGCTGCGCTACCCCGCACGCTGACGCGCTATTGATAATCGGTTGCAAATAGCCCCTGTCTCTGGCAACGCGCTGCCATGACACTGGATGGGCTCGAATACGGCAGGCAGGCGCGAATCGTCGCCGTCGCCTGGGATCGGCTGGCGATGGACGAGGCCAAGCGGTTGCGCGCGCTCGGCATCGACGAGGGCGCGGAACTGGCGGTGATCCATCGCGGGGTCTTCGGGACGCGAGATCCGCTGGCTCTGCGGCTCGGCAATATGACGATCGCCTTGCGTCGCTCGCACGCACTGGCGATCGAGGTCGAACTGCTCGACGGCGGCGCCGACGAAACGGCGGCAGCGGCATGAGCCGTCACCGCAGCGCCGCGCTGGTCGGCAATCCCAATTCGGGCAAGAGCGCGCTGTTCAACGCGCTCACCGGCGCGCGTCAGAAGATCGCGAATTATCCCGGCGTCACGGTCGAGCGCAAGGCGGGGCGGCTGACGCTGCCGAGCGGCGAATCGCTCGAGCTGCTCGACCTGCCCGGCTCCTATTCACTGGATTCGGCGAGCCCCGATGAAGAAGTCACCCGTCAGGTCATCCAGGGCAGCTTCGAGGGCGAGAAGCTGCCCGACGTCATCGTCCTCGTGCTCGATGCCGCCAATCTCGAACAGCATCTGGTGTTTGCGCAGGAAGTCCTCGAGCTTGGCCGTCCGACGGTGGTCGCTCTCAACATGGTCGATCTTGCCGAACGCGACGGCCTGACGCTCGATCCCGCAGCCTTGTCCGCCGCGTTGGGCGTTCCGGTGATTCCGACCGTCGCGGTGCGACGCAAGGGTATCGCCGAACTCGGCCAGGCGATCGCCGAGGCGGAACGCCACGCTGTTGAAGCCCCGCAGCGCCATTGGCATTTGACTCAGACCGAGCGGCGCTTGGCGGCGAAGCACATCGCGCGCGGGACGATCTTGTCGCGAACGACGCGCCACACCGTCGAGAACGGTTTCGACCGGGTCTTGCTCAATCCTTGGGTCGGTCCGCTGATCCTGTTCGCGCTGCTGTTCGTGGTGTTCCAGGCGGTGTTCGCCTGGGCGACACCCTTCGCCGATGCTCTGGAAGGTTTGGTTGGCACTTTGAGCGGCTGGGCCATTGCGCTGCTGCCCGAGGGAGTCCTGCGCGATTTCGTCACCGAAGGAGTGCTCGCTGGCGTCGGCTCGGTGGTCGTCTTCCTGCCGCAGATCGTGATCCTGTTCTTCTTCATCCTGCTGATGGAGGCGAGTGGATACATGGCGCGCGCCGCGTTCCTGATGGACCGGCTGATGGCGGGCGTGGGTCTGTCGGGAAAAAGCTTCATACCGCTTCTCTCCAGCTTCGCCTGCGCCATCCCCGGGATCATGGCGACCCGATCGATCTCGGATCCCAAGGACCGGCTGACCACGATCCTGATCGCGCCGCTGATGACCTGTTCGGCGCGGCTCCCGGTCTATGCGGTGATCATCGCGGCCTTCATCCCCCAGACCACCGTCGGTCCGGGTATCGGCCTTCAGGGACTGGTGCTGTTCGTGCTCTATCTCGCCGGGATCGTCGGCGCGATGGTGGTGGCGCTGGTGCTGCGCGGGACGGTGGCCAAGGGCGCGGCGAGCGGCTTCATCATGGAAATGCCCCGCTATCAGATGCCGCGCCTGCGCGATCTCGGCATCGGATTGTGGCAGCGCGCCTGGGTGTTCCTGCGCCGCGCGGGCACGATCATCTTCGTCGCCACCATCGCGCTGTGGGTGCTGCTCAGCTTCCCGGAGGCGGAACCGGGCGAAAGCCAGCTCGATGCCAGCATCGCCGGGACGATCGCCGACGGCCTCCATCCGATCCTCGCGCCGATCGGTTTCAACCGCGAGATCAGCCTGGCGATCATTCCGGCCATGGCCGCGCGCGAGGTCGCGGTTTCCGCCCTGGCGACCACCTATGCGGTCGAGACAGAGGACGAGGAACTCGCCGCGCAGGGCGTCACCGAGCGGATCGCCGATCTCTGGACGCTGCCGACCGCGCTGGCCTTCCTCGCCTGGTTCGTCTTCGCCCCGCAGTGCCTCTCGACGCTGGCGGTCGCGCGGCGCGAGACCAATGGCTGGAAATGGCCGATCTTCATGGTCGTCTACCTGTTCGCGCTGGCCTATATCTTCGCCGGGCTGACCTATTGGGGTGCGGTGGCGCTGGGCTGGTAGGTTCGCGCGGAGGCGCGGGGGCAAAGCTTGCGCGGCGGAGCCGCGGGATTTCTCACACGAAGACACGAAGAATACCGCGCTCCCTCGCAAGCGGGCAGGACATCTTGGTGTCTTCATGTGAATCGAAAATAGCGGCTCCGCCGCCGGCTCATCCTCTGCGTGCCTTCGCGTGAATCACTCGAACAAGGGTTGTGATAGCGGGGCAAACCCCACTGGCCCCCGTGCCCGCCATCCGATAGGCCCCACGCAACACACAAGAAGGAACGAATCGATGGCCGGTAGCCTCAACAAAGTCATGCTGATCGGAAACCTCGGGGCCGATCCCGAAATCCGCAGCTTCCAGAACGGCGGCAAGGTCGCGAACCTGCGCATCGCGACCAGCGAGCAGTGGAAGGACAAGAACACCGGCGAGCGCCAGGAGCGCACCGAGTGGCACACGGTGGCGATCTTCTCCGAAGGGCTCGTCAATGTGGTCGAGCGTTTCCTCAAGAAAGGCAGCAAGGTCTTCGTCGAAGGCAAGCTGCAGACCCGCAAGTGGCAGGACCAGAGCGGCCAGGACCGCTATTCGACGGAAGTTGTGCTGCGCGGCTTCGACGGCACGCTGACCATGCTCGACGGTCCCGGCGGGACTGGCGGCGGCGGCGGCGCGGGTGGCGGCCAGCGCTCGGGCAGCTATGGCGGCCAGTCCTCCGGCGGCGGCGACAATTGGGGCGGCGGCTCGGGCGGCGGTTCCGGGGGAAGCTCCGGCGGCGGCGGCTCGAGCGGCGGCTCGAACTACGACGATCTCGACGACGACATCCCGTTCTAGGAAGCTCTCGCCCGCGCCGCGCTCAGTCCTTCTTGAGCGCGGCCAGCGCGGCGAAGGGGCCGCTCGGCGCCGCGTCGAGCAACCCCGCCTTCTCGCGCGTGGTCCCGGCATCGGGGCCTTCGGCGTAGGGATCGATCGCGAGCCCAAAGCTCTGCGCGACTGCCTCTCCCAGATCGAACGCTTGGCCCTCGTAATAAATCTCGTCGGGTTCCGAGGAGTCGAGTTCGATTTCCTCCTCGGGATCGAACTCGGGCTCCTCGCTGGCGGGGACGAAGCGCATCGACAGCGGTTCGTCGATCCGGTTGCGAAAAGGCTCGCCCGAAATTGCGCAGAGCTGGTCGATCTCGGCCGTCAGACGACCGGTCGCCGTCACGATCGCGCCCTCCGGCACGAAATGCACTTCGGCCTCCAGCGAATGCACCCCGTCGATTGCGAAGCGGCGCGCCAGCGCGGCACGCTCGGCCTCGTCGGCCTCGATCCTCAACGGCTCGCGCGGCAGGCGATCGAGCTTGACGATCCGTTCGAATTCCCCCTGTTGCGATCGGTTGGCCGCGCTCATGGCATGGTCCCTTCCAGCAGGCGGTCGGCATCCACGGCGGCCAGCCGGACCTGCAGCGCCAGCAGCCGCTCCGCGAGCGCCGGGGCGCGGCTCTCGTCCGCAAGCGTGACGTTGCGCCGCGCCGCCGAGGCGAGCGCACCGGTCCGTGCAGCCTCCTGCTCGCTCAGCGCATCGCGATAGGCGCCGATCCGGCCCCCCAGCGTCTCCATCAGCCGCCCGATCTTCTTGCCGACCATCAGGTCGCCCACCCCCGACTGGCGCAATTGGCCGTCCATATCCTCGACGAAGAGCTCGGTCAGCAGACCGGTCTGCGCCGCCAGCATGCGATCGTTCTCCATCCGCAGCAGCACCAGCGCGAGGACGGCGGTGATCATGTCGAAGCGACCCTCAACCGTGTCGGCGACGCCGCATTGCGCGTACCATTCGGGCTCGCGGGCGATCTCGACGGTGCGGTGCCACAGCGGGCGCAGCGCTTCGCGCGGATCGGCGCGAGGGCGAAAGAGGCGGGAAAGAAAGGTCATCGGTCTCCGGATCGACAGAAATTGCAGGGTCGCCGTGTTCAGCGGCAATTCAAGCCGCGCCTTCCAAGCGCGGCACTGCAGCCGATGCGCCGTCCATGCCGGGCTCGCGCATTGCAAGCAGGCGCACGGCGGCTTAAGGCGTGCCCACGACATATAGGTTGCGCGGCGGTTCCGGCCAAGCCGCGCCTCGGCATTTGGAGTTCGAGTGAGTCTCATGCGCGCAAACGGTCGCCTCGCCTGCAAGGCAATTCTGGTCGCGGGCACCGTGCTCGCGCTTTCGGCATGCACCTCGATTCGCGAACCGCGCGGGTATATCGTCGACAGTACGCTGGTGAACGTGATCCAGCCCGGGATCGACAACCGGCGCTCGGTCGAACAGACGCTGGGTCGACCGACCTTCACCAGCCAATATGGCGACCCGACCTGGTATTACGTCTCCAGCACCACCGGCCGCCGACCCTTCGTGCGCCCGACGATCCGGCAGCATTCGGTGCTGGCGGTGAAGTTCGACGCGGATGGCAATGTGGTCGCCTCCGACCGCACCGGGATCGACAAGGTGGTCTATCTCTCGCCCGAAAGCGACGAGACCCCGACGCTGGGCCGCGAGCGCAGCTTCCTGGAAGACCTGTTCGGCAATATCGGTACGGTCGGAGCGCCGGGCACCGGCGGTGCCGGTCCGGGCCCGGGCGGCTGACGGTGCCCGCGCCTGACCGTGCCGCTTGACCGAACCGGCGCGCTCCCCATATCGCGCGCATGGCTGACACAGATTCCCGCCACGGGCTGATCCCCTGGCATTCCACCACCATCATCGGCGTCAAGCGCGGCGGCACCACGGTCATTGCCGGGGACGGACAGGTCTCGATGGGCAACACCGTGATGAAGCCCAACGCGAAGAAGGTCCGCCGCATCGGCGCGAAGGACGACAAGGGGGTGGAAACCGTGGTCGCCGGCTTCGCGGGCGCGACCGCGGATGCCTTCACCCTGTTCGAGCGGCTCGAGAAGAAGCTCGATCAGTACAACGGCCAATTGCTCCGCGCCGCGGTCGAGATGACCAAGGAATGGCGGATGGACAAATATCTCCGCAACCTCGAGGCGCTGATGATCGTCGCCGACAAGGACAACCTGCTCGTCCTCACCGGCAATGGCGATGTCCTCGAGCCCGAAGGCGGGATCGCCGCGATCGGCTCGGGCGGCAATTTCGCGCTCGCTGCCGCCAAGGCGCTGTCGGATTACGAGGACGATCCCGAGAAGATCGCGCGCCGGGCCATGGCGGTTGCAGCGGATGTCTGCGTCTTCACCAATGGCAATGTGACGATCGAGACCGTCTGACCCCCATATATTCCGCGCCGATCCTATGGCGCGAACCTCAACGGAAAACTGTCGATTCTATGATCCAGGCCCTCACCCCCAAGGCGATCGTCGCCGCGCTCGACGAGCACATCATCGGTCAGAAGGAAGCCAAGCGCGCGGTTG
>JAHJPT010000069.1 GCA_018819685.1 Alphaproteobacteria bacterium | reverse complement strand
TGCGGCCCGAGATAGGGGACCAGCACCCGCGTGTACCAGCCGCCCGCCGGCATGTAATCGACCACCGTCATGCCGGGTTCGACCTGGAAGAAGGCGAGCGTTTCGGCAGGGTTGCGCCAGGTGTCGCGCGCCTTGTCCTCGGCGCGGTTCGGGCTGGCCAGCGCGGTCATCATCGCGTGCTGCGCCGGGCCATGGGCAGCGTGTTCGGCATCGCCGCTGCCATGCTGGTGCTGGGCCATGGCGGGGGTCGCAAGGGCGGTGGAGGCGAGCGCAGCAGTGGCGCAGGCGGCAAGCAGGGTACGCATCGATTCTCTCCCGAGATTTCTCTGTCCGCAACCCTGCCCGCGCGGCCGGCCAATGACAAGCGGACCATGACAAGCGCGGATGACAAGCCGGGGCCGGCTTCCTATCTGGCAGGCAAAGGAGAGTTCAATGGCTACTCAACAGGCGATCATGGCGGGCGGATGCTTCTGGTGCACCGAGGCGGTGATGAACGATGTGGTGGGGGTGAGCGCAGTCGAGAGCGGCTATATCGGCGGCGACAAGCCCGATCCGACCTACAAGGAGGTGTGCAGCGGCACGACCGGACACGCCGAGGCGGTGCGCGTCACCTTCGACCCGGAAGTCATCGCGCTGCCCGATCTGCTCGACGTCTTCATGGGCACCCACGATCCCAGTCAGCTCAACCGTCAGGGAAACGACGTCGGAACGCAGTACCGCAGCGCGATCTTCCCGCTGGACGGCGCGCAGTGCGCCGAGGCCGAGGCGGCGATCGCCCGCTGGAACGCCGACAATTCCGGAACTGCGGTGACCACTATCGAGGGGCCGGCACAATGGTATCCCGCCGAGGATTACCACCAGGAATATTGGGGGGGCGAAGGCCAGCGCAATCCCTATTGCCAGGCCACGATCCCGCCCAAGCTGCTGAAACTGCGCAAGAGCTTCCAGTCCAGGGTCAAATCCGACTGAGTTTGGGAAGCCGTCCGGCACGACTACCGCGAAGGACTCGCGGCTCTCAAACTTAACATCTGTGAGTTTTGGACCACTCGCTCCTCGGAGCCCGCTGTTCGGAGCATGGCGGACGCACGGTCTGTCGGTGATCTTGAATACGAATGAGGTGGGAAATGGCCGAGATACCAGTCGAAAAGAAAAGCAATCTGACATGGCTCTGGATTCTGCTCGCGCTCATCCTGCTGGCGCTGCTCATCTGGTGGGCGGTCGGCGCGGATGATGACGAAGCCGAACTCGTCGAGCCGGTGGCGGTGGAAGAAACGGTCGTCGTCGATGAAGAGCCGGTGACGCCCGCGGTCGGCGAGGTGACGCTGGCCGCCATCCTGGCGAACCCTGAGCAATATATCGGAACCGAGTTTTCGGGCGATGTGTCGGTGGGCGGACCGCTGTCGCAGATGACGGATCGCGGCTTCTGGGTCGAGAACAATGGCCAGCGCATGTTCGCGCTGATCAATGATGGTCCACTCGAAGAGCCGATGGATATCAATCCGGGCCAGCAATTGCGGATTTCCTCGGGGACGGTCATGAGCGCCGCCTCGATCGGGGACCTTCCCGGTGACGAACTCGACGCCGATACGCGTCGGATCGCCGAGGAACAGCAAGTCTTCCTGCTGGTGAACGAGGACGATATGGAAATCACCCAGCGCCCCTGAACCGGCGCTACAGGAACTGAATACCGAACAGCCGGCGACATTCAGTCGTCGGCTGTTCTTCGTTGGAGGGCCCCAACCGAGCCGCTGTTTCGACTGGCGGAACGTTCTCTGCTTCGATCGGTTCACCTTGTAGCAATGTTCTAGTCAGGGAGAGCGACATGGTTGATACACATAGACATGATCACGATGCGACGCTGGTCAGCGCCACCGACACGCCGGCGCTGTTGTCGCGCGTTTCCTGGGGAGCCATCTTCGCCGGCACGGTGATCGCCGTGGGCGTGCTGATCCTGTTGGGAATGCTGGGCACTGCGATAGGCTTTCGAGCCATCGATCCGCAGCAAGGCGCCGCCTTCGACGGGGTGGGACTTGGCGCAGGGATCTGGTGGATCGTTACCAGCATCATCGCGCTCGGCATCGGCGGCTATGTCGCCGGGCGGCTTTCGGGCATCCCGGACAAGAACGCCGCCACCGCTCACGGCGCGAGCGTCTGGGGCCTGCTCACGATCGTGATGCTGTGGTTCGCCACCAGCACGGTCGGAGCTGCGGTCAACACAGCCACCAGCGCGGTAGCGGGTGCTGCCAACGCAATCGGCTCGGTTGCCGATACTGCAGCCAGAGCCCTTCCCGAGGACGCCGTTCCCCAGGATATCTCGCAGCAGCAGGTCGAAAGCCGCGTCGAAGACGCAGTGGGTTCGGTCCGGAACGAGATCGAAGGGGTGGATACCCAGGACTTGCGGCAGGATGCCGGACGTACCGCCGAATCCGCCCTGGATGCGCTCTCGAGCGCTAGCTGGTATGCATTCTTCGCTTCGCTGCTCTCGCTCGTGGCCGCGATAATCGCTGCGGGTGCAGGAGCACCGCACCGCAC
>JAHJPT010000068.1 GCA_018819685.1 Alphaproteobacteria bacterium | reverse complement strand
GACGAGACCGTCTGGCACATCAATCCCACCGGCGCCTTCGAGATCGGCGGCCCCGATGGCGACGCCGGGCTGACGGGGCGCAAGATCATCGTCGACACCTATGGCGGCGCCGCGCCCCACGGCGGCGGCGCCTTCAGCGGCAAGGACCCCACTAAGGTCGATCGTTCGGCCGCCTATATCACCCGCTATCTGGCGAAGAACATCGTCGCCGCCGGGCTGGCGACGCGCTGCACCATCCAGCTGTCCTACGCCATCGGCGTGTCGCAGCCGCTGTCGCTCTATGTCGATACGCATGGGACGGGGACGGTAGAGGAACCCGCATTGGAGGCGGCGATCCGCTCGCTCGACACGCTGGGCGGGCTGACCCCGCGCGGCATCCGCACGCATCTGGGGCTCAACAAGCCGATCTATCGCAAGACCGCAGCCTATGGCCATTTCGGCCGCACGCCCGATGGCGATCTCTTCCCCTGGGAGCGGACCGATCTGGTCGACGCGCTCAAGACGGCGGTTTCGGCCTGAGGTCGCAGCGCCGCTAGGTCGGGCGCTCAGTCGGGCTGGTGCTCGCCATGGCGCGGGCTGGGGCGGTCGAGCGCCAGTTCGGCATCGGAAAAAGTGAACGGGCTGCGCACGCCGGGCATCCCGTCGAGCTCGATCTGCAATCCGCGCGCCTGTACCTGCGGGTCGGCGAAGACGGCATCGAGATCGTTGATCGGGCCAGCCGGGACTCCGGCCTCGCGGCAGGCGGCGAGCAGATCGGCCTGGGTCCAGCCGCTGGTCGATTCGGCGATCGCGCTTTCGAGCGGGGTGCGGTGTTCGATCCGTCCGCCATTGGTGGCGAAGCGCGGGTCCTGCGCCAGTTCGGCGCGATCGAGCAGCTTCATCAATCTGTGGAACAACCCGTCGTTCGCCGGCGCCAGAATCACGTGGCCATCGGCCACCGGATAGACGCCATAGGGCCCGACCTGCGCATGGGCATTGCCCATCCGCGGCGGATTGGCGCCGGTGGCGAAATAGCTCAGCCCCTGATTGGCGAGCAGCGCGACCGAGCAATCCATCAGCGCCATGTCGATCCACTGACCCTTGCCGGTGCGGTGGCGCATCAGCAGCGCCGCCTGCACCGCATTGGCCGCCCAGACCCCGCAGGACAGGTCGCTGACCGAGATCCCCATCTTCATCGGCGCGCCCTCGGGTTCGCCGGTCAGCGCCATGAAGCCGCTCATCCCCTGGACCACGAAATCATAGCCTGGCTCGTCGCGACGCGGTCCGTCCTGCCCGAAGCCGGTGATCGAACAATAGACCAGCGCCGGATTGGCCGCGGCCAGCGCTTGGTAGTCGAGCTCGAACTTGGCCAGCGTGCCCGGCTTGAAATTCTCGATCACGACATCCGCCCCGGCGGCCAGCTCCTTGAGCCGGGCGAGGTCCTTGGCACCGCGGAAATCGGCGACGATGCCGCGCTTGCCGCGGTTGCAGGCGTGATAATAGGCGGCAGTCCGTTCGCCCTCATGCTCGACCCAGGGCGGGCCCCACTGGCGCGTCGAATCGCCCTCGGGGCTTTCCACCTTGATCACGTCGGCGCCCAGATCGGCGAGGATCTGCCCGGTCCAGGGTCCGGCGAGCACGCGCGCAAGTTCGAGAACCTTGAGCCCGGCGAGCGGGGAATTCGGGTTGCGGGGTTGATCGAGCCACATGGAGGGGCTGCTGGGGCAGCATCGCGATCCGGTCAAGTCGCCCGGTCGGGTCGCCCGGTCAACGCGGCGCGGTCAGGTCACTCGATCCCGACGCTAGCCGCCAGCTCCGTGATCGCATCGAGGAATTCCTCGCGGAAGTCCTGCACCACCTGACGGCTCGAGCGGACCTGCTCGACCAGCCCGACACCCTGACCGACGAAATAGCTGACCAGTTCGCGCGCCTCGCCATTGCCCGCCGCCGCCGCGCGCTCGATCCGCGCGAAGGCGGGTTCGGAGACCATTCCCATCAGCGGCATCGGCAGCGTTCCCGGTCCCCCCGCATCGTCCCAGGCTGCGTGCCACGGGGTGCGCAGCTGGCGCGCGGGCTTGCCGGTGCGGCTGCGCGAGCGGATCGTGTCGCGGCTGCGCGCCGCCACCATCTTGGCGCGGAACGCCTCGCTGGTTTCCGCCTCGGGTGTCGCCAGCCAGATCGACCCGGTCCAGGCGCCCTGCGCGCCCGCCGCCATCATCCCCGCCATCTGCCCACCGGTCATGATTCCGCCCGCGGCCAGCACCGGGATGTCGTGCCCCGCTCCACCCAGCGCCCGGACGACTTCTGGGATCAGCACAAGAGTGGTAACCTCGCCGCAATGGCCGCCTGCCTCGGTCCCTTGCGCGACGATGATGTCGACCCCGGCTTCGGCTTGCCGAATGGCGTGTTCCCTGGCGCCGACCAGCGCCGCCACCGGCACGCCCAATTCCTTGCCGCGGGTGATCATCGCCGCTGGTGCGATCCCCAGCGCATTGGCGATCAGCTTGATCGGATGGCGGAAGGCCACCTCCATCAGCGCCAGCCCGTTTTCGGGGGTGATCCCCATCCGCTCCTTGAGGATCGGCATCTCGGGCTCGGGCGCGATTCCGTAGCGGGCGAGCAGATCATTGGTAAAACCCTGATAGGCGGGGTCGATCGCCGCGGCGCGCATCAGATTGTCGGACAGAGCGGTGACGCTGGGGTCGATCACCTCGGGGACCAGCACATCGACGCCATAAGGCGCGCCATCGACATGGGCGTCGATCCAGGCGAGCTCTTCCTCCAGCTGTTCGGGAGTGAAGCGGGTGGCGCCCAGCACCCCGAAGCCGCCCGCTCTGCTCACCGCCGCGACCACGTCGCGGCAATGCGAAAAGGCGAACAGCGGAAACTCCGCGCCGGTCAGTTCGCACACCCTGTTCATCGCCATATCCGTCGCCCTCTCTCCAGAGCCGGCACAGTGATGGCGAGGAGGGTGGGGCGCAAGCCCCGTGTCAGCAGCGGGTGATCAACTCTCGTAGCGCGCGGTGGTCTTGGCGGCGACCTCCTCGGCGCTGACGCCGGGCGCCAGCTCGACCAGCCTGAACGGGCTGGAATGGTCGGGGCGGCGGAACACCGCCAGATTGGTGACCAGCATATCGACCACATTGGTGCCGGTCAGCGGCAGGGTGCATTCGGGAATGAACTTGGGGCTGCCGTCCTTGGCGGTGTGGTCCATCACCACGATGATCTTCTTGACGCCCGCGACCAGATCCATAGCCCCGCCCATG
>JAHJPT010000067.1 GCA_018819685.1 Alphaproteobacteria bacterium | reverse complement strand
TCGGCGCTGCTTTCGCTATTCTTGGCGCGCACCATTGTTACCCCCCTGCGCCAGCTCGCCCGCGCAGCCATGCGGGTGCGGCAGGGGCGCGAACGCGAGGTCGAGGTGCCGCGCCTGCCGCAGCGCCGCGATGAAATCGGCCTGCTCGCGCGCGCAGTTTCGGATATGACGGGCACGCTGCGTCACCGGATCGACGCGGTTGATAGCTTCGCCGCCGATGTCGCGCATGAAATCAAGAACCCGCTCGCCAGCCTGCGCAGCGCGGTCGAATCGCTCGCCACAGTCGAGGACCCCGACCTGCGCCGCCAGCTCAACGATATCGCGAGCCACGACGTGCGCCGGATCGATCGGCTGGTGTCCGATATTTCCGACGCCAGCCGGATCGATGCGGAGCTTTCGCGGACCACGTTCCAGGAGCTCGATCTGGCGCGGCTGGTGCGCAATATCATCGGCTCGCGCGAGGACCGCCACGAGAACGAGGGACGCACGATCCGCTTCGAAGCGGCCGAGGGCAGCTATGGCGTGATGGGCGAACCCGCGCGGCTCGAGCGGGTGATCGAAAACCTGCTCGACAATGCGGTGTCCTTCTCGCCGCCCGAGGGCGCGATCGCGATTGATCTCGAAGCCCGCGACGGGAGAATCCTGCTCGCGGTGAGCGACGAGGGTCCCGGTGTACCGGAAGAGCGCCGCGAGCAGATTTTCGAGCGCTTCCACTCGCTGCGTCCCGATGCGGAGGATTTCGGCAATCATTCCGGCCTTGGGCTGGCGATCGCCCGCGCGGTCGCCGAGGCGCATGACGGCAGGCTCACCGCCGCCGCACGAAGCTACGGCGAGCATGGCGCACGCTTCGTGCTGAGCCTGCCCGCGATCAAGCGTTGACGCCGTGGCGCAGGCGATCGCCAACATCACCTGCGTGGCGATCGGGGGCCGCGGCGTGCTGATCGAAGGAGCCCCGGGCAGCGGCAAGTCGACCCTCGCGCTGCAACTGATCGATCGCGGTGCGGTCCTCGTCGGCGACGATGGCGTCGCTCTCGATCTTCGCGGTGAGACGCTGTGGGCCGCCCCGCCTCCCAATATCGCGGGCAAGCTCGAGATCCGCGGCGTGGGCATCGTCGATCTGCCCTGCAGCGAAGCGCCCGTGGCGCTTTCTTTGCTACTCGCCGAGGCCGCGCCGCGCCTGCCCGAGCCCGGCAGCGGTGAATGGTTCGGGCGAGCGATCCCTCGGCTGGACTTCCGGGCGCGTGCACCAGCCGCTGCCATCCGTGCCGAATACGCGCTGGCACGCTTCGGGATCCCCTGAACTGTGTCGGACGCTGAGAGCGTCGATTTACATTCGCTGAAGGACTGACAGACTGGTGCGATGACAAGCGAACCGCATACCGAATCGCACACTGTGCAGGCGCAGAAGATCCTCATCGTCACCGGTATCTCCGGCGCGGGCAAATCCACCGCCCTGCAGGTGCTGGAGGACCTGGGTTGGGAGGCGATCGACAATTTCCCGATCCGGCTGCTGCCGGACCTGCTGTCCAAGGACGAATGTCAGGTCATGCCGCTGGCGATCGGGGTGGATTCGCGCACCCGCGATTTCATCCCCGCCGAACTGGTCCAGCGGATCAAGGAACTCGAGCGCGAGCGCGACGACATCGAGGTTCAAACGCTCTATCTCGATTGCGCCAGCGGCGAGGTCGAGCGGCGCTACAACGAAACTCGTCGGCGTCACCCGATGGCTCGCGGTCGGCCGATCGGCGAAGGCATCCGAGCGGAACGAGAGCTGCTCGATCCGGTGCGCCGCTGGGCTGAAACCGTAATCGATACCACCAATTTCACCAGCAACGATCTGCAGCAGTCGATCCGCGATCGCTTCGCCGACGATGCGCCTCAGGAATTGACGATCACCGTCAACAGCTTCGGCTTCGCGCGCGGCATGCCACCGCTGGCCGATCTGGTGTTCGACATGCGCTTTCTCGACAATCCGCACTGGGTCGACGGTCTGCGCGCGCAGACCGGACTCGATCCGGCGGTGGGGGCCTATATCGAGAAGGATCCGGCCTTCGCACCCGGCTTTGCGCGCATCCGCGACCTGGTGCTCGAACTGCTGCCGCATTACGAAGCGCAGGGCCGCGCTTATCTAACGATCGCCTTCGGCTGTACCGGAGGGCGGCACCGCTCGGTGTATACGGCGGAAAAGCTGACCAAGGCCCTGCAGGAGGCCGGGCGCGCACCCACGGTGCTGCATCGCAACCTCACCGCTCGCGCCACCGATGCAACCGAGGGACAAGCCGCGCTGGCCGGTTGACTCAGCCTTGAGACAGGATCAAGGGCGCACAGCTTTCGTCATATGACACAGGACGACAGGGACCCCCCACGCATGATCGGCTTGATCCTCGTCAC
Organism: Alphaproteobacteria bacterium; assembly: GCA_018819685.1. Classification (GTDB taxonomy): domain Bacteria; phylum Pseudomonadota; class Alphaproteobacteria; order Sphingomonadales; family Sphingomonadaceae; genus Qipengyuania; species Qipengyuania benthica. The sequence goes on along the minus strand of JAHJPT010000067.1, from coordinate 3,726 downwards.
CCACGGCAAGCTCGCCGAGCATTTCATCGATGCGATGGAACATGTCGTGGGCAAGCAGGACTGCATCGCGGCGATCAGCATCGGCCCCAATGACGATATGGAGCGCCGCCGCCAGCAGATCGCCGACGCGATCGCGGCTGTCGATACCGGCAAGGGCGCGATCATCCTGACCGATCTGTTCGGCGGCACCCCCTCCAACCTCGCCATCTCGCTGCTCGACGCCGGCCGGGTCGAAGTCATCGCCGGGATCAACCTCCCGATGCTGATCAGGCTGGCCGGCGCCCGCAAGGCGATGGATGTGACCCAGGCGGTCGAGGCGGCGCAGGAAGCCGGGCGCAATTACATCACCGTCGCCAGCAAGTTTCTCGGCCACGACGAGGCCGCATCGCGAAAGCAGGCTTCTTGAGCGAGCTGCGGCGCGAACTGACGGTGGTCAACCAGCGCGGTCTGCACGCGCGGGCCAGCGCCAAATTCGTCGGCGCCGTCACCGAATTGCCGGGAGACACCAAGGTCACCGTAGCGAAGGACGGAACCGCCGCAGCCGGCGGATCGATCCTCGGCCTGATGATGCTGGGTGCAGCCAAGGGCGATACGATCGTGCTGACCGTTTCGGGCGAGAACGCGGACCAGGTCATGGAACAGCTGTCCGCGATGATCGAGGACGGGTTCGGCGAAACCTGAGCGCCGCGCTGCTGCCATGACCGAACGCCGCCGGATCACCGGATTTTCCAACCCCACCGTCAAGGCGCTGCGCGCGCTGCGCGACAAGAAGCACCGCAAGCGCGAGCGCCGCTTTCTGGCAGAAGGGCTGCGGCTGCTGACCGATGCGCGTGATGCCGGTCATCTGCCCCAGATGCTGGTGCTTTCCGAAGCCCGCGATCCGCACCCACTGCTTGCCGCACTGGAGGCGGAAGTCGGCGCAGCCGGGGGCGAAATCGTCGAGACGACGCCCGACATTCTGGCAAAGATCACCGGCAAGAACAATCCACAGGCGGTCGCCGGGGTGTTCGCCGAATTCGACACCGCGCTGAGGGCGATCGACCGCAGCCGCGCGCCGATCTGGCTGGTTGCGCAGGCGCTCCGCGATCCGGGCAATCTGGGCACCATCCTGCGCACCGGCGACGCGATCGGCGCGGGCGGGCTGATCCTGATCGACGACTGCGCCGACCCCTTCAGCGTCGAAGCGGTGCGCGCCAGCATGGGCGCGGTGTTCACGCAAAGTATCGCGCAGGCGCGCTGGGATGAATTCCTCCCTTGGCTGCGAGCCGGGAAAGGCCAATTGGTCGCCGCCAGCCTGCGCGATGCGCAACCCTATCGCGGCGCCCCCTATGCCGCACCCTGCTTCCTTATGGTCGGCAATGAATCGCGCGGCCTGCCCGAAGAGTACGAGTTGGCCTGCGATCTGCGAGTGACCATGCCGATGCGCGGCCGCGCCGACAGTCTCAACGCCGCCGTCGCCGCAGCGGTGCTGGGCTATGAAATATTGGCGCATCTCGACAAGTAAAGGCGTGACATATGTTGCACACCCGCCGGGGAAAAGCTTCGCACTCGGGTGCAGCTTGCTTGGCAAAGCCTGGCATCTTCCTTTAGGTTTCGGGTCGAACGATGGACAATGATCACACCGAAGAGCGTGCGGAGCCGCGGACGAATTTGTTCGTGGCGGCGACGATCGCCACCGACGCCATGTCGGGGCCGGTGCGACTGCGCAACATCTCCCCGTCCGGAGCCAAGGTCGAGGCGGCCGAACTGCCCGACGTCGGCGCGCGCGTTCGCTTGCGGCGCGGCACGCTGTCGGCTTCCGGAGTGGTCGGGTGGCGCGACGGCAAGGCGATGGGTATGCGGTTCGATCGTCCGACCGATGTCCAGCTATGGCTTCCGGCAGGTCAGAGCAGCCAGCAAAAGGTCGACAGCGTGGTCAAGGCGCTCAAGCAGGGGGACAGCCCCGAACCCACTCCGGCGCCGGCGCGCAATTCGGAATCCTACGAACTGCTCAGCATCGCCGATCTGCTCGACGGATTGGGCGATGCCCTGAGCGAAGATGCCGATGTGGTCGCGAAGTATTTCGCCAAGCTCCAGGTGCTCGACATCGCCACCCAGAAACTGCGCCAGATCGGCTCGCGCAAAACCTGACGAACTCCGGTTCGGATCAGCCCTTCTCCGCCTGCTTGTCCTCGATCAGCGCGGCATCCTCGTTGTTGTAGCGCGGGGTGGCCTCGACCTTGGGCACCTCCTCGATCTCGCGCTTGCCGATCTCGATACCCTTTTCCGACAGTCGGCGCCCCGCGGACAGGACATTGCGCTCGAAACTGCCGACGAACTTGTTGTAATTGTTGACCGCCGTTTCCAATCCCCCGCCGACGCGCTTCATATGCTCGGCCGCGACGGCGAGGCGGTCGTACAGCTCGGCGCCCGCCTTGCCGATCTCCACCGCCTCGCGCGCGATCGTGTCCTGGCGCCAAACCTGCGCCACGGTGCGCGCGATCGCGACAAGGTTGGTCGGGGTTGCCAGCAGCACCTTGTTGCGGAAGGCGAAATCCCACAGTTCGGGATCGTGTTCGAGCGCAGCGGCGACGAAGTGCTCGCCGGGAACGAACATGACCACATAGTCGGGAGCCTCGTCGAATTGGCTCTGATAGCCTTTGGTGCCCAGCGTCTGCACATGGCTACGCATCGACTTGGCGTGCAGATCGAGATGGCGCAGCCGCTCCTCGTCGTTGTCGGCCTCGAACGCCGCCTGATAGGCATTGAGCGAGACCTTGGCGTCGATCACCAGCTTCTTCTGGCCGGGCACATGGACGATCGCATCGGGGCGAAGCCGGCCATCCTCGGTTTCGACCGAATGTTCGAGTGTGAAATCGGTGTGTTCGGAGAGCCCGCATTGCTCGAGCACGTTCTGCAGCGCCCGCTCGCCCCAGCGGCCGCGAGCCTTGGGAGCGTTGGTGAGCGAATTGCCCAGCCGCTGCGCCTCGCGCCGGACCTCTTCCTGTCCCAGCCGCATCTGCTCGATCTGCATCGCAAGGGATGAAAACGCATTGCTCCGCTTTTCTTCCAGAGCAGCGACCTGGTCCTCGTACTTCTTGAGGCGATCGCCCACCGGCTGGAGCAACTCGCGGATCTTGGCTTCGGACGTCCTTTCCGAATGCCCGAAACGTTCGGTTGCTCGTTCCAGAAAGGACTCCTGCGCCTTGGACAGCACCGCCGAACCGGTGTTCTGGAATTCCTTGAGCAATTCCTCGCGCGCCTCGACCAGCAGACGCTTCTGCTCGTCGAAATTGGCGGTCTTCTCCTTGAGAGTCGCCAGTTCGGCGGCCAGGGTGGAATTGCTCCGGCGAACCTCGTCCATCGCGGTTTCGTGGACGGACCGCGTTTCGCGCAGCTCCTCGGTCAACTCGTCCGCGCGGGCCGCGCGGACGGTGGCGTTCTCCAGTTCGACGATCGCCTTGCGGAATTTCTCGTCGAGGTCCCGCGCCTCCCGGTCGCGCTCGCCGTGCCTTGTTCGCCATTCGGCAACCGGGCGGGAGCCGAAATACCATCCGAGTGCGGTGCCGATGACCAGCGCCCCGAGCGCGACGAATGTTGCGAGCGTTTCCATCCTGGGAACATAGATGGAACGGCGACGCAGGCCAAGCGCGCCTCGGAACTATCCCCAGCCCCGCCCGCTCCCTCTCCGAAAGGAGAATACCCTATGTCGATCAAGGAAATGATCAAGGACCACCCGCAGGTGGG
>JAHJPT010000066.1 GCA_018819685.1 Alphaproteobacteria bacterium | reverse complement strand
TCCGGTCGCGGCGCGGCGATGCGCGACGATCAGATCGAACGTGTCGTCCGCAGCAATGGCGCGATCCATGTCCACATGCTCGCCGAGCGCCTTGAGATAGGCCTGCACCGCGCTGGCGGGGGCGCCTGCCGCGCGAGCGGAGCGATAGAGGCTGCTGCCGACGCGGCCCCGGATCCTGAGCGGGGTATCGTCGACCCGGATGAGCTTGCGCTCGAGCGACAGTCCGCCGCCCGGCCCACGGGCAAGCGCAAGCTCGAGATCGAAACGCGCCCGGAACTGCAGTTGGTCGAGCGGGCGCGGCGCGCTCGCGCTGGCGCGGCGACCGAGCGTGATATCGACCTTGGTGCCGGGCTCGATCTCCTCGATCGGCATGGCACTGCCCACCAGCGCCGCCACGCGCGCGGCATCCTCGCGGCCCAAACCGGCGCGCAGCAGCATCCGGTCGAAGCTGTCGCCGCGTGCGAGCGTCGCCACCATCTGGATTTGCGGGCGCTCGGGTGCGGCGGCGAGCGGGCGGACCAGCGCGGTCGGGCCCATCCGTCGGCCGGTGTCGCTGCCCAATGCCAGCGGCATGATGATCTGGCTGCGATATTCATCGACATTGGCGGCTTCGATCTGCGTCGGCAACGCCGCCTCGAGCGGAGCGTAGCTGGGCCAGAAAGCCAGCGCCACGGCGGTCAGCCCGACGAAGGTCCCGAGCCCGCCGAACCAGCGGCGACTGCCGATATCGCGGCCCATATCCCTCGCCAGCTCGAAGCGAAGCTTTGGCGCGCTGGACGCTGGAGGAGCCGGTTCCGCAGGCTTGTCGCCGAACACTCGAACGATCTGATCATGCGCCAGGCGCGCCGTGGGCAGCTCCCTGCCGCCGGCACCGTCACCGGTGCCCGAGCCGGCAGCGCTCCAGTCTTGGTCCTCGGGGGATGTGTACACGCGAGTGCCTCCGCTTTGGTCGCCGCATCATGGGAGGCGCGACCCGACCCTTTGCGCGATTCTTCGCAGCGGGCCCTGGCCGAGTTTTCTGGCGGATTAAAGTTAAGGCCGGTTTAAATCGCGGCGACTCGACTCCCTTGAGCGACGAGGCGCGGCGGATGAGCGCTGAACGGTTGTCGTGCAGGGTCTGCGCTGTCATCACACGGGCGTGAACGATCACGCGATCACGGCGGTCCTGGGGCCCACCAATACCGGCAAGACCCACCTGGCGATCGAGCGGATGTGCGGCCATTCGAGCGGCGCGATCGGGTTCCCGCTGCGCTTGCTGGCGCGCGAGGTCTACGACCGGGTCTGCGCGATCAAGGGCGAGGCCAATGTCGCGCTGATCACCGGCGAGCAGCGGATCGAACCGGCGGGCGCCAAATATCTGTGCTGCACCGTCGAGGCGATGCCGCGCGACGGCGGCAACCGCGCCTTCGTCGCGCTCGACGAGGCGCAGCTTTCGGCCGATCGGGAGCGCGGCCACCTGTTCACCGACCGGCTGCTCAACGCCCGCGGCCGCGAGGAGACGATGCTGCTGGGCGCGGCGACGCTCGCGCCGCTGGTGCGCCAACTGGTTCCCGAAGCGGAGATCACTCAGCGCCCGCGCTTTTCCACGCTCAAGCACATCGGGCCGCGCAAGCTCTCGCGGCTTCCCCCGCGCAGCGCGATCGTCGCCTTCAGTTCCGAGCAAGTCTATGCGGTGGCCGAGATGCTGCGGCGGTTTCGCGGCGGCGCGGCGGTGGTGATGGGGGCGCTCAGCCCCGAGACGCGCAACAAGCAGGTCGCCTTGTTCCAGAACGGCGAGGTCGATTACATCGTCGCCACCGATGCGATCGGCATGGGACTCAATCTCGATGTGACGCATGTCGCCTTCGCCGGGCTGACCAAATTCGACGGGGTGCGCACGCGACGGCTGGTCCCCGCCGAGATGGCGCAGATCGCGGGTCGCGCGGGGCGCCACCAGCGCGACGGGACCTTCGGGACGCTGAGTGGCGGCGTCAGCGGCGCGGCTTCGCCCGAGTTCAGCGAGGAGGAGATCTATGCGATCGAGGAGCATCGCTTCGCCCCGCTGACCAAGCTCTTCTGGCGCGAGCCCGAGCCGCGTTTCGATACGATCGCCGCGCTGATCGCCGATCTCGAGACCCCTCCCGCGCACGAGGCGCTGCGGCTCGCCCCCGAGGCGATCGATCTGGCCACGCTCAAGCGGCTGGCCGACGAGCCGCTGGCGGCGCAGATCCGCGGCGCGGGTCAGGTACGGCGGTTCTGGGAGGCCTGCTCGCTCCCCGACTTCCGCCAGCGCGGCCCCGATGTTCACGCGCGTTTCGTGGCGCGGTTGTGGGAAGATTTGCGCGGCGGCTATCTCGGGGCGGACTTCGTGGCGGCGCGAATCTCCGAACTCGACAATATGGCGGGGGACATCGATACGCTGCAGGGCCGCGTCGCCGCGATTCGCAGCTGGGCCTATATCTGCCAGCGGCCCGACTGGGTGCTGGCGCGCGACGAAATGGCCGCCCGCGCCCGCGCGGTCGAAGCCCACCTTTCCGATGCGCTGCACGCCCGCCTGACCGAACGATTTGTCAACCGAAGGACCGCACTGCTGATGAAATCCCTGGGAGAAGATCCCGCAATGCTCCCGATCGCGATCGACACAGACGGCACCGTACGGGTCGAGGAAGAGCCGATCGGCCGGGTCGAGGGCCTGCGCTTCGTCGTCGATCACGCCGCGGGTCATGCCGATCGCAAGATGTTGCTCGCGGCCGCCGAGAAAGCGCTGCCACGACTGCTGGGGGAGCGGGCCGAGGAACTGGCGAAGGCGTTGTCGCAGGAGGCACCGGCCGGTGGTCCGACCGACGTGACTCTGGCGCGCGGGGAGGTGCGATGGGGCGAGCAGGTGCTCGCCGAGGTGGCGATCCGCGACGGGTCCGTAAGCCCTGCGCTCGAACCCTCGCGCGAGGTCGGGGCGCTGCCGCCTTCCAGCCGCACCGCGTTGTTGACGGCGCTCGAGCGGTGGCTCGAGGCCAGACTGGCGGTGCTCGAGCCGCTGGCGAAACTCCAGCAGGCAGCGCGCGACCCCGAGGCGGGGTCCGAGGCGCGCGCCTTGCTGCTCACTCTCGTCGCCGGCCACGGTTTCGTCAGCCGCGAACAGGCGGGAATCGAGCATCTGCCCAAGGAAATGCGGCCCTTCCTGCGGCGGATCGGGGTGACTTTCGGTGCGCTCGACATCTTTGCACCC
>JAHJPT010000065.1 GCA_018819685.1 Alphaproteobacteria bacterium | reverse complement strand
GCCACAACGCGGTCGGCTTCTTCCTGACCGCCGGCTTTCTCGCGATGATGTATTACTTCGTGCCCAAGCAGGCCGAGCGACCGATCTATTCCTACCGCCTGTCGATCATCCACTTCTGGGCGCTGATCTTCATGTATATCTGGGCCGGCCCGCACCATCTGCACTATACCGCGCTGCCCGACTGGGCGCAGACGCTGGGCATGGTGTTCTCGGTGATGCTGTGGATGCCCAGCTGGGGCGGCATGATCAACGGATTGATGACGCTCAACGGCGCGTGGGACAAGGTGAGGACCGACCCGATCATCCGCATGATGGTGATGGCGCTGGCGTTCTATGGCATGGCGACCTTCGAAGGCCCGATGCTAAGCATCAAGGCGGTCAACTCACTGTCCCACTACACCGACTGGACGATCGGCCACGTCCACGCCGGAGCGCTGGGCTGGAACGGGATGATCACCTTTGCCGCGCTCTACTACCTCGTCCCGCGGTTGTGGAAGCGCGAGCGGATGTATTCGCTGCGGATGATCAACTGGCACTTCTGGCTCGCAACGGTGGGGATCGTCTTCTACGCCGCAAGCATGTGGGTGGCCGGGATCACCCAGGGGCTGATGTGGCGCGAGTACGGGCCGGACGGCTATCTGGTGAACAGCTTCGCGGACACGGTCGCAGCGCTGTTCGAGATGTATGTTCTGCGCGCTTTCGGCGGGCTGCTCTATCTCACCGGCGCCCTCGTCATGACCTACAACATCTGGATGACACTCGCCGGGAAACTGCGTGAGGAGCAGCCGATGAGCGACGCTGCCTACGACGCGGAACAAGACCGCCCGTTCGTCGCCACCGCGAATTGAAGGCCGAACCAATGAGCACCCAATCCAACCTGCCGGACGACAAGGACCTGGCGAACGAGCCGCCGGACGTCTCGGCGACAGTCAAGGCGCACAAGAAGCTCGAGCGCAACATCACCCTGCTTGCGGTCGGGACCTTCATCGCTGTCGCCATCGGCGGTATCGTCGAGATCGCGCCGCTGTTCTGGGTCGACAACACCATCGAGGAAGTCGAAGGAATGCGGCCCTATACTCCACTCGAGCAGGCGGGGCGCGACATCTACATCCGCGAGGGCTGCTACTCCTGCCACAGCCAGATGGTCCGCCCGTTCCGCGACGAGGTCGAACGCTATGGCCATTACAGCCTGGCAGCCGAGAGCATGTACGATCATCCCTTCCAATGGGGCTCCAAGCGTACCGGGCCCGATCTGGCGCGGGTCGGCGGACGCTATTCGGACGAGTGGCACGTCCAGCACCTCGAGAACCCGCAGAGCGTGGTGCCAGAGAGCGTCATGCCGCAATACGGCTTCCTGCTCGACACCGAACTCGCGATCGACGACCCGGCGGCGACCCTGGTGGCGCTGCGCCGCGTCGGGGTGCCCTATTCCGACCGGGACATCGAACTCGCGCTCAACGACATCGTCGCGCAGGCCAACCCCGATGTCGATCCTGGGGATCTCGCCGAGCGCTATCCCAAGACGAATATCCGCGATTTCGACGGCAACCCCGATCGGCTGACCGAGATGGATGCGCTGGTCGCCTATCTCCAGATGCTCGGCACGCTGGTCGATTTCAGCAGCGCCGCAGCGCAGGAAGAGCTGGCCGAGGAGACGGGACGATGAGCTTCTACGAGCAATTGCGCCACTTCGCCGACAGCCACTTCCTGATCATCATGTTCGCGGTGTTCATTGCCCTGTGCGCCTGGCCGTTCCGGCCCGGTTCGCGGCGTCATGTAGATGCGGCGCGCCATTCCATCTTCGAGGACGATCACGATGGTGAATAAGCGGATCGACGAAGCGACCGGCACCGAAACCGTCGGGCACGAGTGGGACGGGATCGAGGAACTCGACACCCCGATGCCGCGCTGGTGGCTGTGGATCTTCTATGCCACGATCGCCTGGAGCCTGGTCTACGTCGTCCTCTACCCGGCCTGGCCGATGCTGGAGAAGGCAACCGACGGAGTGCTCGGTTGGAGCAGCCGCGGCCAACTCGCCGAGGAGCTGAGCGCCGCCGAACTGGCGCAGGCCGGGGTCCGCGAACGGCTCTCGCGCATTCCGATCGAGCGTCTGCCCGACGACAGTGCCCTGATGGCGCAGGCGGTCGCGGGCGGCGCGGCGGCTTTCAAGGTCAATTGCGTCCAGTGCCATGGCGCGGGCGCTGCGGGCAGCCAGGAACTCGGCTATCCCAATCTCAACGACGATGCCTGGCTGTGGGGCGGCGACCTGCGCGCCATCGAATACACCTTGGTCCACGGCATCCGCGAAGCGCATGACGAGGAGACCCGTACTAGCGTGATGCCGCCTTTCGAGGGGGCGTTCGAACCCGCGCAGCTGGATGCGGTCGTCGACCATGTGCTGTCGCTGAGCGGCAAGGCCCAGGGCAACCGGGTGGGGGCCCAGCTCTTTGCCGACAATTGCGCGGCATGCCACGGAATGCAGGGCGAAGGCGTGCGCGCGGTGGGAGCACCGGCGCTGAACGATGCCATATGGCTGCGCGGCAGCAGTCGCGAGGCTATCGCCAGACAGATCCTGCAGCCGCGCATGGGCATGATGCCCGCCTGGGGCGGCAGGCTGGATCCGGTCACCATCAAGATGCTGGCGGCCTATGTTCATTCGCTGGGGGGAGGCGAGGACTTCGTGGAGGTCGCCGAGAACCCGGTGGTGCAAGTCGATGAAACCCCGTGACGACAAGGACATCGTAGTCGAGGACGGGATCGCCAAAACAGACGATCCCGTCTCCAGCGCGGTCGCCGGCCCCGGCGCAACGGGCAAGCGCCACGAGCCGCACGAGCCGGCGCGCGAGCACCTGCCGACCAAGCTGTTCGAAAAGAGCAAGCAGGTCCACAACAAACGGATCGATGGACCCTTCCGCCGTTTCAAATGGGCCATGATGATCGTCACTCTGGCGATCTACTACATCACTCCGTGGATACGCTGGGACCGCGGCCCCTACGCCCCCGATCAGGCCGTCCTGATCGATCTCGCCAACCGCCGCTTCTACATGTTCGGCATCGAAATCTGGCCGCACGAATTCTATTTCGTCGCGGGGCTGCTGATCATGGCCGGGCTCGGCCTCTTCCTGGTGACGAGCGCAGTCGGGCGCGCTTGGTGCGGCTACGCCTGCCCGCAAACCGTCTGGACCGATCTTTTCCAGCATATCGACCGTTTCGTCGATGGCGATCGCAACGCCCGCATCCGGCTCGACGCCGCGCCGTGGAGCCTCGGCAAGATCGCCCGGCGCGGGTTCAAATGGTCGATCTATCTGCTGATCAGCTTGCTGACCGGGGGTGCGTGGATTCTCTATTTCGCCGATGCGCCCACCCTGTTCGGCAATTTCTTCAGCGGGGAGGCCGCGCCGGTCGCCTATATCACCGTGGCGATCCTCACCTTCACCACCTTCGCTCTGGGCGGCTTCATGCGCGAGCAGGTGTGCATCTACATGTGCCCATGGCCGCGCATCCAGACCGCGATGCTCGACGAGAAATCGCTGATGGTGACCTACAAGGACTGGCGCGGGGAACCGCGCGGCAGCGTCAAGAAGGCGAACAAGGATCCGGAGCATTTCGGCGATTGCATCGATTGCCTGCAATGCGTGGCGGTCTGCCCCACCGGGATCGACATCCGCGAAGGGCCGCAGGTGGGTTGCATCACCTGCGCGCTGTGCATCGACGCCTGCGACAAGGTGATGGCCGAAGTGGGCCGCCCGCGCGGGCTGATCGACTACGCCACGCTGGAGGACAGCGAACGCGAGGCCAGAGGCGAGGAGCCGCGACCGGTCTGGAAGGCGCTGCTGCGGCCGCGCACGATCGCCTATTTCCTCATCTGGGGCTCGATCGGACTGGCGCTGCTGTTTGCACTCGGGGTGCGCAGCCATACCGAGCTGACCGTTTCGCCCGATCGCAATCCGCCCTTCATGTTGATGAGCGACGGCTCGATCCGCAATTCCTACACGCTCCGGCTGCGCAATATGGAAAGCCGCCCGCGAGACATGGAAATTGGAATCGAGGGGCTGTCCGGCGCGGTGATGTGGTCGGATACCATCCGACGCGACGATGCCGCCGCAAGGCAGACCGTCTCTGTTCCCGCCGATCAGATCCGGACCGTGCGCGCCTATGTCATGGTGCCCGAAGGAACGGTAGGGCAGGAGTTCGCCTTCCGTGTCACTTCGCTCGACGAGCAGCGCGAGAGCGACACTGCCGAGACGCACTTCTCGGCCCCGGGAGACGAGTCATGAAACGAGAGTTCACCGGTCGGCACTTCACCGCGATCCTGCTGGGATGGTTCGGCGTGGTGGTCACGGTCAACCTGTTCATGGCCAGCCTGGCCACACAGGGTTTCGGCGGCGTCGTCGTGAAGAATTCCTATGTTGCGAGCCAGAAGTTCAACGGTTGGCTGGATGCGGCGCGCGAGCAGGAAGCTCTCGGATGGTCGGCCGCAGTCGATCGAGGCGACGATGGTCATGTGCTCGTCACCACGCAGGGCGTTCCCAGCGGAGCGAGGGTTTCGGCACTACTTCGCCGGCCATTGGGTGATCCGCAGCAGACCGGACTGGCCTTCGGAGCATCGGCACCGGGAGTTTTCGTATCGACAGTTCCGGTGGCCGAAGGGCGCTGGATCGTCCGGCTCACCATCGAAGACGCGGACCGGCGTTGGGTCGGCGAGAGCCGGATTCCATGAATGCACCCGCGAGCCTCGCCTCGTCCGACCGGGCGGTGCTTGTCGACACGCGCTTCACCGTCCCGGGCATGCGCTGCGCCGGATGTATCGCCAAGATAGAGCGAGGACTGGGTGACATAGCGGGTATCGAAGCCGCGCGCGTGAATTTCTCGGCCAAGCGGGTTGCAGTCCGCCACTCCCCCTCGCTCGACGAGAAATCACTGATCGGCGCCCTGCGCCAGCTCGGCTTCGAAGCGCAAGCGGCGGTGGACAATCCGCTGGCGCAGGACGACCGCGAGACCAAGATGCTGCTCCGCGCTCTGGCGGTGGCGGGCTTCGGCATGATGAATATCATGCTGCTGTCGGTCAGCATCTGGTCCGGGCTGAGCGGCGTGACGCGCGAGTTGTTCCACTGGCTGTCCGCGCTGATCGCCCTGCCCGTCGTAGCCTATTCCGGCCGGCCCTTCTTCGCCTCGGCGGCGATGGCGCTGCGCTACCGGCAAACCAACATGGACGTGCCGATTTCGATCGGGGTGCTGCTGGCCACCGCGCTGAGTATCTACGAGACGATCCAAGGGGGACCGCACGCTTATTTCGACAGCGCCGTGATGCTGCTGTTCTTCCTGCTCGCCGGTCGGGCGCTCGATGCGACCATGCGCAATCGGACCCGGGCGGGCATCGGCGCGCTGCTCGGCCGAATGGGACGCAGCGCCGGGGTGATCCAGCCGGATGGAACGATCGTCCGGATAGCAGCGGACCGGCTAGAGCCCGGAATGGTCATGCTGGTGGCTGCGGGCGAAGCTCTGGCCGCCGACGGTATCATCGAACACGGGAGCGCCACGATCGACAATTCGATGCTCACCGGGGAAAGCGTTCCCGAACAGGCTTGCGAAGGCGATCCGATCCTTGCCGGGGCCATCAATCTGCTCGAGCCGATCCGGGTGCGGGTGACCGCTGTGGCCGACGATACCGCCCTCGCCGGTATCGCCCGACTGATGGATGAAGCGGGACAGTCGCGCAGCCGCTACGTCCGCATCGCCGACCGTGCCTCGCGCCTCTATGCCCCGGCGGTGCATTCGCTCGCCGCAATTGCGTTCGTAGGCTGGATGATCGCAGGGGCCGGATGGCACCAGTCGCTGGTGATCGCGATCGCGGTGCTGATCATCACCTGCCCGTGCGCGATGGGGCTGGCGGTGCCAGCCGCTCAGGTGGTGGCTTCGGGCGCTTTGATCCGCAAGGGTTTGCTGGTGAAGGACGGCAGCGCTCTGGAACGGCTAGCAGAAGTCGATACTGCGCTGTTCGACAAGACGGGAACGCTGACCCTGGGAGAACTGCGCGCGGATGTCGCCGGCCTCGACCAAGAGGCGAAGAGCATCGCTCTGGCGCTGGCGCAGCAGAGCCGCCATCCGCTCAGCCTCGGTCTCGCCAGATCGCTCACGGCCATGCGGGTCGCGCCGGCGGAGCTGTCCGATGTGCGCGAGGTCGGCGGCGAAGGCGTAACCGGGCGCTGGCGCGAGATCGATGTCGCGCTCGAACGGCCCGCCGTCCCGACTTCGAGGACGAGTGTGGCTCTGCGCATCGGCGAAGCCATCCGGATCGTCGGCTTCGAGGATCAATCGCGCTCCGATGCCAAGACCACCCTCTCGGCTCTCGAGTCGCTCGGCCTGCGCTCGGCGATCATATCCGGAGACGACCCGGCTGCAGTCGCCGGGGTCGCCGCCGAATTGGGTATCGAGGGTTCGGGAGCGATGAAACCGGCGGAAAAGCTCGCGATGCTCGATGACCTCAAGCGTGCCGGTCACCGCCCGCTGATGGTCGGCGACGGGCTCAACGACGGACCCGCGCTGGCCGCCGCCCATGCCTCGATCGCCCCCGGCACCGCGAGCGACGCCAGCCGACAGGCCGCTGATGCGGTCTTCATCGGCGAAAGCCTCATGCCGATAGCGCTGGCGATCAGGGTTGCCCGCCGGACGATGGCGGTCGTGCGACAGAATTTCGGCTTTGCGATCGGCTACAATATTCTGGCCGTGCCGCTGGCGATTTCCGGCCTGGTCACGCCGCTGATCGCCGCCGTCGCCATGTCGCTCAGTTCGCTGGTCGTGGTCGGCAATTCGCTGCGGCTCGCCGGTGCGGCAAAGGTGCCGCAGGCGTGAGCATTCTCGCCTTCCTGATCCCGATCGCGCTGGGCATGGGGGCCGCCGGGCTGGCGTTCTTCTTCTGGGCGATGCGCGACGGCCAGTTCGAGGATCTCGATGGCGCCGCCAATCGGGTGCTGATCGACGAGGAAGACGAGCCGGATTGAGTCCGATTGATCCAGCGCAATGACGCGGCTGCGTGCTTGCGCTTCAAAGGCGGCATGTGGCCCTACCATCCAGACCTGCTCGCAACCCCCGTCCCCCGCTATACCAGCTTTCCGACGGCGGCCGAATTCGCGGCGATCGAATCCGACGCCTATCGAACGGCGTTAGAGAGCGTAGAGGGAGACGTGTCGCTCTACGTCCACATTCCGTTCTGCGAGGCAATCTGTTTCTACTGCGGGTGCAACACCGGCGCGGTAGGGCGAAGGAGCCGTGTCGAATCCTATCTGGCCGCCTTGCAAACCGAGATCGAGACGGTCTCGGCGCTTTTGCCTGAGGGCACCCGGATCGCCCGTGTGGCCTTTGGCGGGGGGAGCCCCAATGCGATCGCGCCGGCGGATTTCGCGCGGCTGGTCGACACCCTCGCGCTGCGCTTCGGGCTTGCCGATCCGGTCATGTCCATCGAACTCGATCCGCGCAGCATGACTCGCCGATGGGCCGATACGATCCAAGAGGTTGGTATCGAGCGTGCCAGCCTCGGAGTGCAGACCTTCGCACCGCATTGCCAGGCCACCATCGGACGGATTCAGTCCGAAGAGCTGATCCGGCAAGGCACCGAATGGTTGAGAGCCGCGTGCGTCACCTCGCTGAACTTCGATCTGATGTACGGGCTACCCCGCCAGACGCGCGAGGATCTGCTCGACAGCCTGCGGCGCACGCAGGCGCTGGGTGCCGACCGGATTGCCCTGTTCGGTTATGCGCATGTGCCTCATCTCGTGCCGCGTCAGCGGGTTATCGATATCAGCGACATGCCCGACCAGGCGGAGCGGTTCGAAATGGCGCAGCTAGGCTTCACCCATCTGTGCACGCATGGCTACGAACCCGTGGGTTTCGACCATTTCGCGCGGACCGGCGATCCGCTGGCCGCTGCCGCTCTTGCTGGAACGCTCCATCGCAACTTCCAGGGATTCACCGACGACGACGCACCCAATGTGATCGGACTGGGCGTCTCGGCGATCAGCGCATTCCCGCAATTGCTGGCACAAAACGAAAAAAACAGCGGCCGTTACCGGATGATGGCGACGCAGGGACAGCTCGCCGCCGCCCGGGGGATCGCCCGGTCCGGCGAGGACCAGAGGCGCGGAAGGATCATCGAGAGCCTGCTCTGCTCGGGCGGCGCGGATGTTTCGCGCGCTCTGCTGTCGGAAGTCTGCGACAGTCTGGCGCCGTTCCTCGAACGCAAACTCGCTTCGTTCGATGGCGTACGCCTCGCGATCGCTCCCGAGGGCCTGCCCTATGCGAGAACCATCGCAGCGCTTTTCGATCCCTATCGGCGCGAGTCGAACCGGCGCTTCAGCTCTGCCGTCTGAATTGCGGATCTCCCGTTGCAACAAACAGCGCACACGTCCGGAGCGCTGTAGGTTCGACCTCTCTTGCCAGCAGGTGCATTCGCTCGGCACCGCGCCGCCGCAGAGAAACCGCGGCTCGCTAGAGCCGCGCACGTCCGTATCTACGCTCGCTAGCCGTGTGCAAACTCTCCTCTAGATCTCCGTCCAGTCACCCGAAGCCTTGGTGCGGACGATATCCATGCGTCGCACAGCAGGAGCGTTCGGTTGTTCTATAATGGCTTGGTCAGGTCCGCTGCGGAAGCTGGCTGTATCACCTCTCCAAAGGCCGAGCACTTCCGTGAAGAACAAGATCAGGTGTTGTGCCCTGCTGCTCGCTGCAGCGCTGCTTCCCGCCTCCCCAGCCGCCTCGCGTGAAGCACCCGCCGTGCCCGGGCTGGATCTCAGCGCCCTCTACACTGCCGACTTGGTGGGTATCGTCGATGGGGGACTTGAGGAAGGCGTCCGCGCGACGGACAATCTGGAGGTGGCCGTCGACGCCGATCTGAGTGAACTCGCTGGATGGAAGGGAGCACGCGCTCGCATTCACCTGCTAAGCAATCGAAGCGGCCGCCCAAACGAGCTCGCCGGGACGATCCAGGGAATCAACAACATCGAAGTCGATGAGGATCGCTCCAAGCTCTACCAATTATGGATTGAGCAGAGCTTCGCGGAGGAAAGGGTCCGACTGCTTCTTGGCCTCGCCGACTTGAACGCGGAATTTTATCAGAACGAGGCTGCATCGCTCCTGATTGGGCCTGCGTTCGGCATCGGTTCGGAGCTGGCCGCGACCGGCCCTAATGGACCATCGATCTTTCCTTCGACGGCTTTGACTGCTCGCCTGCGTGTCGCAGTCGGCAAGGACGGCTATGTTCAGGCCGCGACGGTCAATGGCAAGGCGGGCGTTCTCGGCGATCCCGACGGCATCGACGTCCGGATGAAGGACGGCCTGCTCCTGATCGGCGAAGCAGGATGGACGAGGACGGGCAAGCTGGCTGCCGGGTTCTGGCGGTACACGAAGCGGCAGCCTCGCTTCCTTCTGTCAGAAGGCGAGCACGACCGGCGCGGTGAGATCGCCCAGGGTCTATACATTCTTGTCGAGCAGCCGATCTCGATAGGGCGCGCAGAACCGTTGCACCTGTTTGCCCGCGTCGGATTTTCCGATGGAGAGACCACCCCTTTCCGCGGAGGCTGGCAGATCGGAGGTCTATGGCCGGCTCCTATTGCTGGCAGGCCGGACGGGCAATTTGCATTCGGCATCAACCGCGGTCTTCTGACCAGCGATTATCATCTGCTCGTCTCCGAGGGCAGCGCAACCGGTGGAGAGGACGAAGTGGGCTTCGAGTTGACGTATTCCGACCTCGTCGCCCCCTTCATGACCCTTCAGCCCGACATTCAGTACATCCGCCGACTGGGAGGCGATCCGAGGACCAAGGACGCGCTGGTTCTCTCCTTGAGGGTCCGATTGACGCTTCCCTGAAGATGGCGTCGCGAGGTCGCTTCGCGCAAGGCCCCATGGTCTGCTGAGACACTGCAGCAGGGGCCGATGTCTCGATCTGCAGAGGCGAAAGCCTGAACAGGTTTCGGTTGCAGCGACTGGTGAAGCGGGTCGGGAAACTATCGGGCCTCTTCTCGGATATGCCTTATCCCGCCCAAGCCGGATCGATCGCGGCAGACCGGCGCCGAAGCTCAAGACCGACGACGAGAGCGGATCATCATCGTCCTCGCCAAAGAATTGCAGCAGCTGTTGGCCATTCTTCCGAAGCACCTCATAAAGCCATCCAACCACTGGCTTGGCTTAGTCATCGATGAAGAATGGAGCACAGGGTCTTGGCGGAGCGGGTGGGATTCGAACCCACGATAGGCTTTTGACCTATACACACTTTCCAGGCGTGCGCCTTCGACCACTCGGCCACCGCTCCGCATACCCGGCTGGGAAGGCGCGCCTCTAGACGGCTTGGCTGGCTTGCGCAAGGCGTGCGCGCGGCGGTTGGAGGCGTGGACGAAGAACGGTCCCGTCGGTCTCCCCGTCCCGGCATTGGCGATTGTGCGCAGGTGCGTTCCATGCCAGCTTCGCGCCATGATCCGAACCGCCGTATCCGCGCTCGCCGCCCTCACGCTTACCTCGCCGCTCGCCGCACAGGAGGCGCCGTCCCAAGCTGCGGCCTCGCCGGGCGAGATAGTCGCTGCGGCCACGCCACAGGACTGGGTGCGGATCGCGCCCGACGATCTGCTGGTGATGAAACTCGCGCCCGCTGCTGACGGGAGCGCGCGCGAAGTCGTGTTCCAGCTGATGCCGCCGCCCTTCTCGCAGGGCTGGGTCGAGAACATCCGCACCCTCGCCCGCGCCGGCTGGTACGACGGGATCAGCGTCAACCGAGTGCAGGACAATTACGTCGTCCAGTGGGGCGATCCGAACCACGACAATCCCGAGGCCGATGGACCGGCGAAGCCGCTGCCCGAAGGGCTGCGGGTGATGGATGAAACCGAATACACCGTTGTGCGCGAAAGTCCCGGTGGAGCCAGACTGAGCAGAGCGATGCGCGGGTTCAGCGAGCGGTATTCCAAGGCAATTGCCGCCCATGCCGGCTCCGCAAGATACGACCCGGTGCACAATCAATATGCAATCGTCGGTCGCTACCAATCGGACAGCTATGCGCAACGAACCGGCTTCTCGGATGGCTGGCCCTTCGCGACAAACCCGGACGCATTCTGGCCCGTCCATTGCTACGGCATAGTCGGGGTCGGGCGCGGGATGGCGCCCGACACCGGCTCGGGCGCCGAGCTTTACACAGTGATCGGTCATGCGCCGCGCCATCTGGATCGCAATATCGCGCTGGTCGGACGTGTGATCGAGGGGATCGAGCACCTCTCCAGCCTGCCGCGCGGCACCGGCGCACTGGGGTTCTACGAGGACCCGGCTCAGCGCATCCCGATCAAGTCGATCCGCGTCGCCAGCGACCTGCCCGCCGCCCGACAGCCGCGCTTCGAATATCTTTCAACCGAGAGCGAGAGCTTCGCACGCTACGCCGAAGCACGCGCAAACCGCCGCGATCCGTTCTTCATCGTGCCCGCTGGCGGCGCCGATATCTGCAACATCCCCGTCCCGGTGCGGCGGGTCGTCGCCGGCGGAGAATAGAGCCCGCCGGGCCTAAAGCCGCTCCATCGACTCGACCGGTTGCCGACGGGGTCGTCGATAAACAGCCGCGCGTATCTGGTCTCGCGGATCGTGACGGCAGGATCGATGCCGACATGCAGGTGCACGAACCCGCTCTGAAACCAGCAGCCCTCCGGTGCGAGACGGGCGTGCTTGGCCACCTCGCGCATCCCCACACCGCTACGCCGAGCCACCAGTGCCAGCGGGCAGCGTCGCGGCGCAACCCTGAAAACCGATCGTCTTGGGCTACGAACGGAATGCACGGACGGCGATGCGTAGGTTGAAAAAGGCAAGGATCGCAAAAAAGATTGCTGCGGGAATACCCCAAAGGGGGGTCACCGCTGCAAAGGCAATCGCCCATCCCAATGCGACAAGCGAAAGTATTGCCAGCCACAGCGCCATGGGGCGTCCCAGCGCTCTGCCCATCGCATCGTCAGCAGCCCTAGAAGATCGCGGCGGAACAGCCGGCTCTCTGCTGCGGATCAGGCGATTGGTAGCAGTGCTTTTCCAGATCAGATAGCAAACCAGGGCGGTTGCCAGTCCGAGACTGAGGGCCGTGTTTGCCCACTCGTCCAGCCCGAGCCAATAAATCATCGCCATGCCCACAAGCAGCGCTGCGGACAGAAGTCCGACGAGGCTCAAAATTCCTTTCCAACCGGCGACGCGCTGCCAATCGTAGATCAGTGCCTTGTACTCGTCCGGTCTCACCAGATATCCGTGGCTCCATCGGGAGGGGTAGTAGAGGTACCTCTCCTCGACGGGAGTGAAGCTTCGTTCAAGCACCCCGGCGGTACTGAACATCGTTTCAAACGTGCTCGAGCGCCTGTTCGAAATCGGCGATCAGATCGTCGGCGTCCTCGATCCCCACCGAGATCCGCACCAGATTGTCCGAAATCCCGAGTTCGGCCCTACGTCCCTCGGCCACCGAGAGATGCGTCATGGAGGCCGGGTGGCTGGCCAGAGTCTCGGTTCCGCCCAAGCTCACCGCGAGCTTGGCGATGGTGAGATTGTCGAGGAAGCGGAAGCACTCTGCCTCGCCGCCCTTGATGAACACCGAGAAGGTCGAGCCCGCGCCCAGGCAGTGGCGATCGTAAATGTCCTGCTGGCGGGCATCCTCGATCATCCCGAGATAGCCGAGACCATCGACCTTGGGGTGCTTGGCGAGAAATTCGCAGACCTTGGCGGCGTTCTCGCCCGCGCGTTGCATCCGCAGTTCCACCGTCTCGAGCGAGCGCAACAGCATCCAGGCGGTGTTGGGATCGCAGATGCCGCCCATGGTGTTGCGCAGCGATCGCACCGGATCCATCCATTTGCGCGCGCCGGCGATCGAGCCCGCGACGAGGTCCGAATGGCCGCCGACATATTTGGTCAGCGAATAGACCACGATATCCGCGCCATGATCGAGCGGGCGCTGCCACAGCGGGCCGAGGAAGGTGTTGTCGATCGCGATCGGGCAGTCGGGGCCCAGCGCGGCATCGCGGGCATCGCGCACCGCCTCGATATCGACCAGCGCATTGGTCGGATTGCCCGGGCTTTCGAGATAGACCATGCACACCTTGCCGCCGCTCTCGGCGGCCATCCCCTTGGCCTTGTCGAGCACTGCGTCGATCTGCTCGCGGGTCGCGCCCGCGGGGAAATCGACGTATTTCACCCCGAACTTGGCCAGCACCTTGGCGACGAAGCCTTCGCTCGCTGCGTAGAGCGGACCCGAATGGACGATGACGTCGTTCTGGCTGGCAAAGGCGAGCATCAGCACGGTGATCGCGGTCATGCCGCTGGAGAAACTCAAGGCATCCTCTGCGCCGTCCCAGATGCCCAGACGGTCCTCGAGGATTTCCTGGTTGGGGCCGTTGAAGCGCGAATAGACCAGCCCGTCGGCGCCGCCGGGACGCTTTCCGGTGATGCCCTCGAAATGGCGCTTGCCCGCCGCCGCACTTTCGAAGGCGAAGGTGCTGGTGAGGAAGATCGGCGGCTTCAGGCTGCCCTCGGACAGAACCGGGTCGTAGCCATGGCCCATCATCAGAGTGGAGGGCTTCAAGGGTCGGCCCTGGATCTTGGTGACCTCGGGTTTGGGTGCCTTGCGCGGCGTGGTGGGATCGATGATGCTGTCGCTCATTGCGGCAGTCCTTCCTGTCGAGTTGCTCCCAGGGAGGCGGGAGCCAGGAGGCGGCCGGGGGCACCCGTTCCTAACCTCCGCAGGAACGCCTCTCCGCCGACGCCGAATCTGGCGCGGGAACTATGCCTTTGCGGGGCAGAATTCAACCGGGGAGGCGTGCAGTGCCGATGCGCTATTCGACTTCGCTGCTCGCCGCTTCTGAGGGTGTTTCGCCGGTGGGCAGCAGGATGATCTGGAAATTGCGGCCCTCCTTGCGGAGTTCTTCCATCTTCTGTTCGCGCTCCTGCAGCAGGCGGCGGATCGAGCTCGACAGCGCGAGGCCGGTCGGATTGCCGGTCTGCTCGACGTAATCGTAGCTGGGCTCGCGCTCGCCCTTGGCAAGATCGGCGACGTCCGAATTGTACTGGTTGAGTTCGATCGTGTCGTATTTGGCAAGCAATTCCGCCACTTCGTCGTCGGCATAAACCGCGAGATGCGCATGCAGATCGCGATTCCAGTTCGGAAAGTAGAAGGGAGCGAGCTCTTCGTAGAGCGCCGATACGCGCAGCGAACCGCCGTAGGCTTCCACACCGCGCAGAGAATTTACGAATTCATCGGCGGAATCGTTGAGTTCCTGCGCGACATTCTGTCCGGTGAAAGCCTCGCGGCGAATCGACGGGCCGCCGATATCGCCGCGGAAGAAGCCGTAGAACACCCTGGGGTCCGACCAGTTGGGATAGACGATCCTGGTGCGGATATCGCGCAGGCTCATCGGTACGCCGCGGATGGTGATGAAGGGCGTGGTATCGAGCGGCGTCCTGGCATCGCCGATCACGATTTCGCCGGGCGAGGAAACCGGGTAATTGGCGGCGATCTGCTCGACCATGGCGACATTGTGCAGGTTGAGCCAGAAAGCGAGCTGCTCGTTGCGCGGCAATTGCGCGATGTCGATCTCGGTCGCGATCCGCTCGAGATCCGCCCGGTATTCGGTCAGCGGAGTGAAAGCCTCGTCATCGACGAGATCGAACAGGACGCGGTTGCCTTCCAGCCGGTAGCGCGAATCATGGCCGTAGATCCGCCGGGTACCGATCGTGGGATCGGGTCGGCTGGCACCCTGGCGCGTCGAGCGCCCCATCCGCAGGACAAAGAAAGACAGCGCATCGTCCCAGAAGCCGTAGTCGAGCTTGGTCGTGCTTGTCGTCTCGCGCGGGACGAACTGGTCGAACCGCTGATCGACGGGTGCCGCGCGGACGGGGGCGGCGTCCTGCGAATATGCGAGGGTCGGGGCAGCAGCAGCCAGAATCGCTGCGAAGCCGGTGGCCTTGATCGTGATACGCATCGTGCACCCTTTCATTGGACCGCGCATCGCCCCTCGGGCTGTGATCTTGCGGGTCGCGGCGCTCCCCGCGCCCTTGCTTGCAATGCTACGTCTGTCCTTTAGGCACTGCAATGTTGCCCGCCGATGAAACAGCGGGGTTGGTCGAGGATCGGCGGTCGTTGGTCCCTGTCGGCCGGAGCGCGTCGCGTCCGGCCGGAAGGGTTAGCGCGGCGAGAGCACCATCAGCATCTGGCGGCCTTCGAGGCGCGGGAAGGCTTCGACCTTGCCGATTTCCTCGACATCGTCGCGCACCCGGTTGAGCAGATCCATG
>JAHJPT010000064.1 GCA_018819685.1 Alphaproteobacteria bacterium | reverse complement strand
TCCTGATTGACCATCCGCGCGACATCGCGCTCGGTATAGCCGCGCCGCTGCAGCCGTTTGTAGAGAAAGTCGTTCATCGCCGGGACCTTGTCCGACAGCGCCGAATTCTCGATGATGTAGCTGTCGGGGTCGTCGACCGCGAGCTCGACCAGCTTCTCGCGCACCTTCTCGGTGCGGCCGACCAGGATCGGTTCGCCATAGCCGAAATCGCGGAACTGGATCGCGGCACGCAACGCGACCTCCTCCTCCGCCTCGGCGAAGACCATCCGGCTCGGATTGGCCTTGGCGAGGCCGTAGATATTGGTCAGCGCGGCGGTGGTCGGGTTGAGCCGCGATTTGAGCAGATGGGCGTATTCCTCGAAATCCTCGATGTGTTTCAGCGCCACGCCCGAATCCATCGCCGCCTTCGCGACCGCGGAGGAGACCACCTCGATCAGCCGCGGATCGAAGGGCGCGGGGATGATGTAGTCGCGCCCGAACTGATGGTTGACGCCATAGGCCGCGGCGACTTCCTCGGGCACCCGCTCGCGCGCCAGCCGGGCGATCGCCTCGGCGGCGGCGACCTTCATTTCCTCGTTGATCGTGGTCGCCTGAACGTCGAGCGCGCCGCGGAAGATAAAGGGGAAGCCCAGAACGTTGTTGACCTGGTTGGGATAGTCGCTGCGCCCGGTGGCGATGATCGCATCGGGGCGCACCGCCCGCGCTTCCTCGGGCATGATCTCGGGCACGGGATTGGCCATCGCGAAGATGATCGGCTGGTCGGCCATATGCTCGACCCATTCGGGCTTTAGCGCCCCGGCGGCGGAGAGGCCGAGAAAGATGTCGGCCCCGACCAGCGCTTCTGCCATGCTGCGCGCCTCGGTGTCGACCGCGTGCGCGCTCTTCCACTGGTCCATATTCTCCTCGCGGCCGCGATAGATCGGCCCGTCGCGGTCGCAGACGATGACGTTTTCATGCGGCATTCCCATCGCCTTGACCAAAGCGGTGCAGGCCAGCGATGCGGCGCCCGCGCCCGCGACCACCATCCGGCAGTCCTTGATATGGCGCCCGGTCAGCTCGCAGGCATTGATCAGCCCCGCCACCGCGATGATCGCGGTGCCGTGCTGGTCGTCGTGCATCACCGGGATGTTCATCCTGTCGCGCAGCGCGGCCTCGATGATGAAGCATTCGGGCGCCTTGATGTCTTCCAGATTGATCCCGCCGAAGGTCGGCTCCATCAGCGCGACCGCGTTGATGAAGGCTTCGGGATCCTCGGTGTCGAGCTCGATATCGATCGCATCGACATCGGCGAAGCGCTTGAACAGCACCGCCTTGCCTTCCATCACCGGCTTGGCGGCCAGCGCGCCGAGATTGCCCATTCCCAGGATCGCGGTGCCATTGGTGATCACCGCGACGAGGTTGGAGCGCGCGGTATAGCGTGCGGCATTGGCGGGATCGTCGGCGATCGCCTGGACCGGATGCGCGACGCCGGGAGAATAGGCGAGGCTGAGATCGCGCTGGGTCGCCATCGGCTTGGAGGCGACGATCTCCAGCTTACCCGGACGGATCGTCTCGTGATAGAACAGGGCCTCTCGTTCGGTGAAACCGGTCTGCTTCTCTTCGGCCATCGTCGCATCTCCATTCGCTTGCGGGCCCGCCCTAACTTGCCGCCCGGCCAAGCGATAGGGGAAAGGCCGGGCGCGCACGCTTCCCGAATCGGCTGGCGCTTGGCACTCGGGCAGCATGGCCGGCGGCGAAACCCCGATGATGCAGCAATACCACGCGCTCAAGCAGCAGGCGGGGGAGGCGCTGCTGTTCTACCGGATGGGCGATTTCTTCGAACTGTTTTTCGAGGATGCCAAGGTGGCGGCGGGCATCCTCGACATCGCGCTGACCAGCCGCGGCGCGCATGACGGCGAGCCGGTGCCGATGTGCGGGGTGCCGGTGCACGCCGCGGAAGGCTATCTCGCGCGGCTGATCCGCGGCGGTTGCCGGGTGGCGATCGCCGAACAGGTCGAGACGCCCGAAGAAGCCAGGAAGCGCGGCGGCTCCAAGGCGCTGGTAGCGCGCGACATCGTCCGCTTCGTCACCGCGGGCACGCTGACCGAGGATGCGCTGCTGGACCCGCGCAGCGCCAATCTGCTGGTGGCGCTGGCACCCCTGCGCGATGCGGTCGGGATCGCCGCCTGCGATATCTCGACCGGACGGATGGAGCTGGAGGAATGCGCCCCCGACGCGCTCGAGGCGGCGCTGGCGCGGCTGGGCGCGAGCGAAGCGGTGGTGCCCGAGGATTGCGACCTCGCGCCAGAGGGTGCGATCCCCGATGCCATTCCCCGCCCGCGCGGCGATTTCCGCAGCGAGGAAGGCGAGGCGCGGCTGAAGGCGCTGCACGGGCTCGCGACACTGGACGGGCTGGGCGAATTCACGCGCCCGATGCTGGCGGCGGCGGGCGGGCTGCTGGCCTATCTCGACCACGCCGGGCGCGGCGAGATGCCCTT
>JAHJPT010000063.1 GCA_018819685.1 Alphaproteobacteria bacterium | reverse complement strand
GTGAAGGGCAAGCTCTGGGCGCTTCTGGCCGAGAGCGCGATCGACGCGATATTCGGCAGAGGCCACTGCAGGGAAAGCCGCCGGTGACGGACTGGCGCACTAGCACGGCGCCGCGGTGATCGAGCTGCCAGCTTCAAACAGCTCATAGAGGATCAGGACTGCCGTCAGCGTTCGCCGAGGAAGGCAGTTCGATAAAATGGAATTCATCGGCCGCGGTGACGAATGTCACCTCCGGCCCTGAAGTCGTGGCCGCAGGCCGGGTCACGGCCGGGCTGCGGTCCGCCGAGGCGCACCCGCAGGCGGCGATGCTTCCACGCATTCTTAGAAACCATCGAAAGTGACGCCAGACATCTGGCGAGGACGGAGCAGTACAATGCATGATACCCATCGGATGATCGCAGAGCGCGGTAGCGAGTACCTCTCTGCGATCGGGAAGGCCGCGCCGCCCATCGCAGTGAGCACGGCGGCGGGTGCCGGCATGTCGCTGCAGGACTGGGTCCTGATCGCCACGCTGGTCTACACGCTCCTGCAGACAGCCTACCTCGTCTACAAATTCGTTCGCGACCACCGCCGCGACCGCAAGACGCGGGGTGAAGCCGATGTCTGACAAGATCAAAGCGGCCGGACTGGTCGGCTCGGTGGTGGCGATGCTCGGCCTGGCCGTGGCAACGATCGCGCCATGGGAGGGCAAGAGGAACGATCCCTATCGCGATCCGATCGGGATTCTCACCGTGTGTTACGGTGAGACGCGGGTCGAGATGCGGCGCTACACCGATGCCGAATGCACAGCGATGCTCGAGGAGGCGGCTGCCGGGTTCGCCGAAGGCGTGCGGGCCCGCAATCCCGCAATCATCGAGTTCCCCTACCAGTGGGCGGCGCATACCAGCTTCGCCTACAACGTGGGCCTCGGCGCCTACAATCGCTCGAGCGTGGCGCGGTTGTTCGCGGACGGCCAGCAACGGGCGGCCTGCAATTTTCTCGGCCGCTATGTCTATGCGGGCGGAACTCGGTTGCGTGGCCTCGTGCGGCGGCGGGCTGCAGAAACTGCGCTGTGCCTCAAGGACGCGGCGGCATGATCCCGGTCGAGTGGCAGGCGCGCGCCGGTGCAATGGCTGCGAAGGTCGGCTTCTCCGGCCTGGTGATCGCCGCAGCCCTAGCCTTCGGCACGGTGCAGACCGCCCGTCTCGAGGGACTGATGATCTGGCCGCTCTCGATCGAGGGCTGGATCGCCAAGGCGGATCGGTTCGAAACCGAGCGCGACGACGAGCGCAGCGCACACCGGAAGACCAAGAACGATTACCGAGCGGCGCAGCTCGCCGCAGCAGAGATGGAAGCGGAGCGCCTCAAGCGTGTCGCCCAGCAACAGGAGGATATCACCGATGCAATCGAGACAGATTACCGCACTCGCCTTGCCGATGCTCGCGCTCGCGCTGAGCGCTTGCGGGAAGAACTACGCAGTCGAGAAGGCGCTGCCGGTGCGGGCGGAGATCTCGCAATGTCCCGCGTTCCCGGCGCCGCCGGCGGATCTGATGCATCGACCAGAGATCATCGACTTCCTGCCGGCAGCGGTTTCGACCGCGACCCGGCCGAGCAGCTCGAGCGGGATCTCGTCGCTACCCAACAAGCGCTCCAGCTCGATGCGCTAATCGATTGGGTCGAAAGGCAGGCGACCGTGGATCCCAACGCCAGTCGCGAGGATCAGTCCTCGGGCCGGTAGACGAGGATATCGAAACCGCCTGCATCCGACCGCGGTGCTCGACGGGCACGGGAATTGGTGCCTGAGGCGGGGGTATCGGCGGGGGTGCGGGCAATTTGCATAAAGTGCAAAGAACTAGGTTCTCTGCGGCTTTGCGCGCCGACCAAGGCGGAGGGATTATCCGCCTTGGTCCCCCAGATCGGTAGACAGATACTCGCGGCCCTGCTCGATCGTCGTTTCTAATGTCTCTCCGATAGCGCCCATCATGAACTCGATCATCTCGAGCTGGGTGTCGAACGCCTGCAAGTTCGCAACTGTCAGCTGGAACTTGGCCAAGGAATTCTGGGTGGGGACAGGCAGGACCAGTCGCCCGATCGCAATCGTTTCGTTCAGGCGATCTTGGGCTTCACGATAGCGCCGATTGTGCTCGTCATCTCGTTCTGGAGAGGACCGCCGCGCATAGATAATTTCGCGTTCCCATATCGAGTAAAGGCGGCGCATCTCGCTCAAAGCGGTCACCACGTCGGTAAATGCGGTTAGCCTCCGCTCCCAGAGCTTCTCGGATTTGTAGCGTTTGAGCGCCCATCCAACGGCTAGCCGCGCGACGATAAGCGCGCCGCCGAGCTGCGCCAATAGCTTTATCGATTCGAACCAGACCAAATCCATCAGCAGTGTCTGCAAGATATCCGAGCCGCAGAATAGTCGCGTCTCACCAATCCTCACAGGGGATTTTCATGATCACCACCGCCGCGGCCCATGCCGCCGGCGCGCAGACGCGCGCCTACAAGATCCATGACCAGGGCGGGATGCATCTGCTCGTGCGGCCGACAGGCTCGAAGAGCTGGCAGCAGAAGTATCGCTGGCGCGGCCGCGAGAAGCTGCTGACCTTCGGGCAGTTCCCCGAGACCAGCATCGCTCGCGCTCGGATCCTGCAGGCCCAGGCGAAGGAGCAGCTCGAGCAGGGACTGGATCCCGCGCGGACCAAGGCCGCGGCGGACACGTTCGGCCAGCTGGCCCGGCAATGGCACCGCCATCATCGCGCCAGCTGGTCGGACACCCACGCTGCGGACGTCCTGGACAGCATCGAGCGCGATGTCCTGCCTGAGCTGGGCGAGCGTCCTGTCGACACGATCGAGCCGCGCGACCTGCTGGCGATTGTCCGCCGCGTCGAAGCCCGCGGCTGCCTGGAGAGCGCCGGCCGGTTGCGCCAGCGCCTCTCCGCGATATTTGGCTTCGCGATCGCCGAAGGCCTCGCAACTTCGGATCCGGCCGCACAGCTCGGACGGGCCATGGCTAAGGGAAAGCTCTCGGTACCGCATCCGGCGCTGACCGAGATCGAGGATTGCCGCGCGCTGCTCGCCGCCTGCGAAGGATCCGACGCACGGCCGATATCGGTCTTCGCCTCGCGCTTCCTCGCGCTCACCGGGGTGCGGCTCAACGCCGTCCGCGGGATGGTCTGGGACGAGGTCGATTTCGCGGCGCGCACCTGGACGGTGCCGGCGGCGCGAATGAAGCTGTCGAAGGCGAAGAAGGCCGAGGAGAGGTTCGATCATATCGTACCGCTCAGCGACCAGGCGCTGTTTGTGCTGCGCGGCGCGCGGCCGGTCGAGGACGTCGCCCCTTCCGCGCTGGTCTTTCCGGGGAGATCGGCGGTCGCGCCGATCGGGGAGGGGACGCTTCGGGATCTCTACGCCCGGGCCGGGTACGCCGGCCGCCACGTTCCCCATGGCTGGCGCTCGAGCTTCTCGACCATCCTCAACGAAGAGCTGGGCGAAGAATGGCGCCGCGACATCGATCGCGCCCTGGCGCATTCGCCGAAGGACAAGGTCGAGGCGGCATATAATCGCGCGCAGCTGCTCGATCGCCGCCGGGAACTGTTCGATCGGTGGGGCGCGATACTAGCTTGATTGAAGCTCAGCCTACGGGTTGAAGATGTGCTCGAACTTCAAAGGTCAACTCGGCGACCAAGATCGACCGGGCTTTATCATCGCGTACCTTGACCGCGATGTTGCGCTGCATGCTTCCAGGAAGCACCTCCCGCGCCAATTCCGCAAGGCTCGCCGCAGCCTCGGATTTCACCTTGTCGAAGCTGGCAAGCTCCAAGCCCTCTTCGTCGATAAGGATCGATTGGTTATCGTATGTGTCGAAGAAATAGCGTCGCATCGATAGACGGTATCTGATTCGTGGCGGTCCCGCTCTCACATAGGTGAGTCAGCTTCCAACCCAGCAATCGAAGCGCCTAAACCGCTTGAACGAGATGCAGCCCTGAGCGGCGCTATCCCAGATACCTTTTTTCGCCAGCGTCGTAGAACCGTTCGACCGCCTCGCGCTCGTTGATGGGCGGGCTGTCCTGATCGATGCCATAGAGCGGGATATCGGGCAGGTAATAATCAGCCTCGCCATGGTCGAGCGGATCGCCGGCAGGATCGTCATCCTCGAGATCGCAGTCGCCATCGCTAGTATCGAGCAGGCCGATCAGCTGCTCGATCGTCTGTTCGATATGGTGGCGGGACCGAAGGTCCAGCATCATGCGCGCCTGCGCAGCGGGGACAGGCTGGATGCCGCGGTCGAATCTGGTAGGTGTCGGGGCAGCTTGGGTCATCGGGTAAGCTCCGGTGGTTCAGGTTAGGGCGGCTCGGGAGGTACGAACTTCCTTGCCGCCCGCCTTATATGGCGCTATGAAACCACTATGTCAACAGATGATAGCGCTAAAAAACCTAAAGGCCGGCCCCGGGTAGATAGTGAGGCCGTAAATGTGCGGATGCCTCGCGAGCAACTCGAGGCCCTCGATCTGTGGCGCCGGAAGCAGTCCGATTTGCCGTCCCGGCCCGAAGCCGTGCGGCGACTCCTGGACGAGGCGCTCCCGAAATGACTGGCGAGCCCACCAATCAGCGCATAGTCGATTGGCTTGAGGGTCAAGCGGTTGATCTGGATGACGTCGACGGACTTGAAGTCTACTACGCCAAAGGCATCCGCAGCATCGCGCGGATTCTGCAGACCTCAGCTCCTGTTGAACGGCAAGAGGTCGAAGAATTGACGATATTTATCCGGCTCGCGGTCATGGAACTTGAACGACTATGAGCAGCGCGTCCGACCCTCTGCTCAACGCGCGGATGGCCGGGCGCACGCTTTCCGAGTTCGCGCGGCGAATTCGGGGGGATGATCCACAGTCTGTCCGTCTCCGGCTCGCGCTCAATGGCCTGTC
>JAHJPT010000062.1 GCA_018819685.1 Alphaproteobacteria bacterium | reverse complement strand
CTTCCTGCCCGCCGATATCGTGGTCACCGCGACCGGGCTCAAGCTGGCGGTCGCGGGCAAGATCGCGGTCTCGGTCGATGGCGAGAGCGTCGATTTCGCGAACCGCTTCTACTACAAGGGGGTTATGTTCTCGAACCTGCCCAATCTGGCGGTGGTGTTCGGCTATCTCAACGCCAGCTGGACTCTGCGTGCGGATCTCAACTCCGATTACATCTGCCGCGTGCTCAATGCGATGAAGGCCAAGGGCGCCGATATCGCGGTGCCGGTGCTGGCCGAGGATCACGCGCTGGTCGAGGACGACATCTTCGATTTCTCCAGCGGCTATATCCAGCGCGCCAAGCAGATCATGCCCAAGAACGCGGTCGCCTATCCCTGGCGGCTCAACCAGGAATATGTCGTCGACCGCAAGCGGATGGCGAGCGATCCGATCGAGGATGGCGTGCTCGCGCTGCGCCGCGCCGATGCCGATGCGGCACACCGCGAGGAACGGCTCGAAGCGGCGGAGTAGCTGCATGGCGATGGGGACCCTGCAACGTTGGCCAAAGCCGATTCGAAGAGTAACTCGCTTGATCCGACCACAGCCGAGTGGCTGCTGAGATGACTGAACAAACGATTGTCCGCTGGTCGGTGCTGGGATGGGTGATATGCCTGGTTGCGGCGGGTGCACTTGCGATAGCGATCGAAAACTCGTTGCTCTTCAGTCTTGCTTTTCTCACAATTGCGTTCGCCGCTTGCGCCGTCATTTGGTTCAAGTTTCCGCAGTATCGTCCAAAAGCGAGCACGAGCCTTATTGCAACCCTGTTGATAGTTATATCTCCGCTCTTTCACTTAGAAGACGGCGCACCGATGAATGGCTGGATTTACGGATTGGGGTTCTCGATGTTTGCGATCGCATTCTTCTTGCCCGCGCCGAAATAATAGATAGTTTTAGATGCACATCGCGACACCGGAGCCGCACAGTAGCCAGCGCGCCCTCTCCGGGCTAAGCCAGCCGGTATGAGCGAACGCATCTGGACCGCCGGTCTAGTCGTCATCGGCGACGAGATTCTTTCCGGCCGCACCCACGACAAGAACATCGCGCAGGTCGCCAGCTGGCTTCAGGTGCAGGGCATCCGCCTCGCCGAAGTGCGCGTGGTGCCCGATGTCACGGCGCGGATCGTGGCCGCGGTCAACGCCTTGCGCAGCGAAAACGACTATCTGTTCACCACCGGCGGGATCGGCCCGACGCATGACGACATCACCGTCGATGCGGTGGCCGAGGCGCTGGGTGTGGAAGTGGTCGTCCACCCGGAGGCGCGTGCGCTGCTGACCCGCTATTATGCCGACAAGCCCGGCGGGCTGACCGAGGGCCGGCTGCGGATGGCTCGAGTGCCGCAAGGCGCCGAGCTGATCCCCAACCGGATGTCGGGTGCGCCCGGCATCAGACTGGGCAATATCCATCTGATGGCGGGCGTCCCGCATATCACCGCCGGGATGCTCGACGCGCTTACCGGGACGCTCGAGGGCGGAGCGGTGCTGCTCACCGAGACGATCGGCTGCTGGACCGCCGAGAGCGAAGTGGCCGATGTGCTGCGCGAGGTCGAACAGGCGCATTCCGCCTGCCAGATCGGCAGCTATCCCTTCTTTCGCGAAGGCCGGGTCGGCGCCAATTTCGTGGTCCGCTCGACCGATGCCGATCAATTGGCGAGCTGCGTCGACAGCCTGTGCGACGGGCTGGCCACCGCGGGATACGATTTCACCCCCGGCGGGATCTGAATTCTCGGCGCCCGCGATCGAACGGTTCTCATCGAGGCTTTGCGGCGAAGCCAAAGCGGGTTAGCGTGGCGGCGGAGAGGGGACGCGGCGCGTGGAATGGCTGGTCATCATCGCGCTGTGCGGCGCTGCAGCCTTTCTGTGGCAGCGCCTCGCCCGCGCCGAACGCAAACTGGCCATGCTCGCGCAGCAGCAGGAGCTGACCGACGCCGCGCTGGCCAGGCTGACGGGCGATGGCGCGAGCCACCGATCGGGCGGCGCGCCGCCGCCTGCCGAATACGCCGCTGCAGAAACCGACGCACGGGAGACCCGCAATCCATGGGTCTCGGTCCCGAGCGTCACGCTGGCGCGCTCCGCTGAAGACGCCGCCGCGCGGACCGAGCCGGGACCCGTATCCGAGCCTGCGCCCCTATCCCAGCCTGCGCCCCTATCCGAGCCTGCGCCCGACGACCTCCACACGCGGGACGAGCCCGACGCGCCGCCGCCTCGCTGGCGCGAGAAATTCGATTTCGAGGACATCTTCGGGCGGCGTCTGCCGATCTGGGGCGGCGGAGTGGCGCTGGCGGTCGCGGGCGTGTTCGCGGTGCGCTATTCGATCGAGGCGGGTCTGCTGACGCCATCGGTGCGGGTCGGGCTGGCGTTCGCGTTCGGCCTGCTGCTGCTGGCGGGTGCCGAACTCGCCTATCGCTTCGAGCACCGGGTCGCCGATCCGCGGGTGCGCCAGGCGCTGGCGGGCGCCGGGCTGGCGACGCTCTACGCCGGGTTCTATCTCGCGGGGAGCCAGTACGGGCTGATGGGCCAGACGCTGGCCTTCGTCGGGCTGGCGCTGGTTACCGCGGGCGCGATCGCGCTGTCGTTCCGCTTCGGGCTGCCGAGCGCGGTGCTGGGGCTGGTCGGCGGATTCGCCGCGCCCGCGCTGGTCGGCGGCGAGGAAGCGAACCTGCCGCTGCTGGCGCTCTATCTCGGGCTGGTCACCGCCGGGCTGACGCTGTCGGGGCGCAGCCAGCAGCGCCCGTGGATGGGGGCGACCGCTCTGGTCGGCGGGCTCGGCTGGGGCGCGTTGCTGCTGCTCGCGGGCGATCCGGACTTCGTCGATATCCTCGCATTGGGGCTCTATTTCATCGTGCTGGGCGCGGTGTTGCCGGCGCTTGCCGACACCGGGGCCGAGGCGGAGCGGTTTGCGCGGCCGATGCGGCTGGCGGCGGCGGGGCTGGCGAGCCTTCAGCTTGCGGTGCTGGTCGCGCAGGGCGGCTTTGCGCCGCTCGCCTGGGCGTTCTACCTGCTGCTCGGCGGTACGCTGGCGGGGTTCGGCTGGCGGCGCACGGAATTGCGCGAAGCCAATGGCGTGGCCGCGGCGGTCGGCGTGCTGCTGCTGGCGCAATGGCCCGCGCCCGAGCCGCTGGCGTTCGCCGCGTTCGGCGCGGGGCTGGCGCTGGTCTTCGCCGGGGTGCCGCTGGCGCTGGCGCTGCGCGGGGCCGCGCGGAGGTTCGACCTGTGGCAGATCGCCGGGGTGGCGCCCGCATTGGCGCTGGTCGCCTATGGGCAGTTCGGGCAGTTCGATGCCGATCCGTTCGAGCCATGGCTGGCGCTGGCCTGCGTGGCGCTGGCGGCGTTCCCGCTGGTTGCGGCGTTCCGGATCAGGCGCGCCGAGGGGGCGGTAGATTTTGCATGGTTGCTCGGCTCGGGTCTGGCGCTGGTCTATGGCGCGCTGCTGTTGTCGACCCCGGGGTGGGGCGCGCCGCTGCTCGCGCTGCCGGTGCTGGCGTTGCCCGCTTGGTTGCTGCGCAAGGAATACGACGCGGCGCTGGCGACATTGCTGTGGGCGGGTGCGGCGGCGGGGCTGCTGGTGCTGGTCGGGACGCCGCATTTCCTTTCCGAGGCCCTGAAACTGGCGGATGGCGGCGAGCCCGCTCCGCCGCTGCGGGGCCTGCTGCGCTGGGCCGCCGCCGCGCTGCCCTTCGTGGCGCTGGCGCTGCTCGAGCGGCGCGATGCCTGGCGGCGCGGGGCCGAGGCGCTGGCGGCG
>JAHJPT010000061.1 GCA_018819685.1 Alphaproteobacteria bacterium | reverse complement strand
TTGTCGCTGTGCCGCCATCTCGTCGAGAACCGTCGGCTGCCGGTCATCCTGCTGACCGCGCGCGGCGAAGCAACCGATCGGATCGTCGGGCTCGAGATCGGCGCCGACGATTACGTCACCAAGCCCTTCGAACCGCGCGAGCTGGTGGCGCGGATCCGCTCGGTCCTGCGCCGCGCGGGACGAAGCGAAGCGCCCGGATCTTCCGAGCAAGGCTACAGCTTCGACGGCTGGACTCTCGATCCGCTCAAGCAGCGCCTCGCCGATCCCGAGGGCGTGACCGTGCCGCTCTCGACCGCCGAATTCCGCATGCTGCGCGCCTTTTGCGACCATCCGCGCCAGGTGCTCGACCGCGACATGCTGCTCGACCTCGTCCAGGGGCGCGAGGCGCATCTGTTCGACCGCGCGGTGGACAATCAGGTCAGCCGCTTGCGGCGCAAGATCGAGACCGACAGCCGCAATCCCGACTATATCCAGACGGTTCGCGGCGGCGGCTACCGCTTCGCCGCCGATGTAACCCGCGGCGCGATCGAGGTTGGCTAAGCCGATGCGACTGATCCCGCGCAGCCTTGTCGGCCAGACACTGCTCGCGGTCGCGGTGGCGCTGATCGTGGCGCAGGCGATCTCGGCAGCGCTGCTCTATCGAGCCGCCGAACAGCGCCGCGATACCGCGCTACTCAATACGGCGGCCTTCCATCTCGTCGCCGGGCCGGCGGGTCCGCGCAGCGCGGAAGACCGACGGGCACGGCGTCAGATTCGCCAGATGGCACAGGCGGCGCGCAGTCCGCGTCGCGACGATGGCCTGCGACGCCTGCCGCGCCGCTTGCGTTACACCATTCAGGACGCTTCCCCGCTGCTCCCCACCGAGCGGCGCGACGCCGAAAGCGAAACGGGGATCGATGCGATCCTCTCGGCACAGGGTGTCGATATCGCCGAACTCGTGGTCACCACGCGGAGCGCCGAAGCCGACCCCCTGCTTGCCACGGCTGCGCAGCGCCAGCCGCGCCTGCGCAACGCGCTGGCCGGGCGTCAGCCGGAGCTGCTCGTCGTCGGCCTGCGCCGCGAGGGCGACGCGCAATGGGAAGTCGCACGGGTGCTGGACCCGCCGCGCGAGGGCCGTTTCCTCGGCACGCTGCTGTTGCAGACCGCCATCCTCGTCGCGGTGCTGATGGTGCTGCTGTGGTTCGTTCTGCGCCGGATCGCGCGTCCGCTCGACGCGTTGGCGGACAGCACCCGGCGCTTCTCGGGAACGGGCGCGCCCGAACCGCCGCTGGCGCTCAGTGGGCCGGAGGACATCCGCCGCCTGATCGCCGCGCACAACGCCATGCAGGCGCGGATCGGCTCGATGCTCGACGAGAAGGATGTGATGCTCGGCGCCATCGGCCACGATCTCAAGACCCCGCTCGCCGCGCTGCGCGTCCGCATCGAGGGCGTCGAGGACCCCGGTGCGCGCGCCACCATGGCCGCGACCATCGAGGACATCACCCGCACGCTGGACGAGATCCTCCAGCTGGCGCGCATCGGCCGCAGCGATGTCGCCGCCGAACGCACCGAGCTCGGCGCGCTGGCCGCGTCGGTGGTGGAAGAGTTCGAGGACATGGGCGAACCGGTGACGATCGAGCAGCACGGTCGCATCCCCGCACCGGTGCGGATCACCTGGATCAAGCGCGGCTTGCGCAATCTGATAACCAATGCCCTGCGCTACGGCGGTTCGGCCGCGATCACCGTGTTGCGCGAGGGCGACCATGCGGTGCTGCGCGTCGAGGACGAGGGCCCCGGCATTCCCGAGGACCGCCTCGCCGAAATGCTCGAGCCCTTCACCCGCGGCGAAGCCAGCCGCAACCGCGACACCGGCGGCGCGGGACTGGGCCTGGCGCTGGCGCGCGCGGTGGCCGAACAGCATGGCGGCACGCTGGTGCTCGCCAACCGACCCGAGGGCGGATTGCGCGCCGAGTTCCGCCTGCCGACCGGCTGACCCCTGGCGCGGCGGGCAGCGGACGAGCTTGCGCCCGGACGGCGCCGGTCAAGCATCTCGACAGGACAGCAGCAGTGTCTAAAGGAGGCGGACGATGAGTGAGCGCACGCCTATGGTCCTGCTCGACGATGCGCGCAGCGAGGGCGCAGCGGCAGCGCTGGCCTATGCCGCTCCGCTCGCGACCTTCGTCGCCCGCCGCCCTCAGGATGTTGCCGATGTGCTCGCCTCCGCCGATGCCGCGCGACGCGAAAAGGGCAAGCCGCTGGCGGGATATATCGCCTATGAGGCCGGGCTGGCGCTGGAGCCGCGGCTGGCGCCGCTGGCCGAGGCGCGCAGCGGGGCAATGGGCCCGCTGGTCTGGCTGGGGCTGTTCGACGAGCCGGAGCGCATTGCCGCCGCCGACATGCCCGCCTGGCTGGCAGAGCGATCCGACCCGCAATCCGCTGGCCGCCCCAGCCTCGGTCCGCTCGATCCGCAAATCTCGCAAGGCGCCTATGATGCGGCTTTCGCGCGATTGCAGGGAGCGATCCATGCGGGCGATATCTATCAGGCGAACCTCACCCTGCCACTCGTCGGCGGTTTCACGGGCGATCCGCTGGCGCTTTACGCCGCGCTGCGCCCGGCGGCGCAAGCCGGTTACGGCGGGCTGGTGTTCGACGGGCATCACTGGCTGCTCAGCCTTTCGCCCGAGCTGTTCGTTTCGCTCAAGGACGGCGAAGCCAGGGCCAAGCCGATGAAGGGCACGCGCCCGCGCGGGGCGACCGAGGCCGAAGACCGCGCGCTGGCTGGCGAACTGACGGCGTCGGACAAGGACCGGGCCGAAAACCTGATGATCGTCGATCTGCTGCGCAACGATCTCAGCCGGGTGGCGCAAGCCGGCAGCGTATCCGTCGACGAACCCTTCGCGGTCGAGAGCTATCCCACGGTGCACCAGATGGTCACCACTGTCCGCGCGCGCCTCGCCGACGGGATCGGACCGCAGGATCTGCTGCGTGCGCTGTTCCCCTGCGGTTCGATCACCGGCGCGCCCAAAATTCGCGCGATGGAACTGATCGACGCGGTCGAGCGCGATGCGCGCGGCCCCTATTGCGGCGCCATCGGGCGGATCGATGCGGATGGCGATGCCGCGTTCAACGTCGCCATCCGCACGCTGCGGCTGACCGAGATCGAGAACCAGCGCGGCAAGGCCGTGCTCGGCGTCGGCGGCGCGATCGTGGCCGATAGCAATGCGAGCGTCGAATGGCGCGAGGCGCAATTGAAGGGCGGGTTCGCTCGGGCCAGCGGGCCCGAACTCGCGGCGCCGGGTTTCGACCTGATCGAGACGATGCGGTTCGAGCCCGAGAGCGGCATCGCGCTGCTCGAACTGCACCTCAAGCGCGCCAAGGACAGCGCGCGGCAATTGGGCTTCGCCTTCGACCGGCACGAAGCGCGCAATCACATCCAGGCGTTGTGCTTCGATCTCGCTACGCCGCATGCCATCCGCCTGCGGATCGCGCGCGGCGGGGCGATCGCGCTCGAGGCGCGCCAGCCACCCGCGCCCGAGGAAGCGCCGATCGACTGCATCCTGCTGCCGCTGCCGGTCGATCCGGGCGACTGGCGGCTGCGCCACAAGACCAGCGACCGCGGCTTCTACGAGGCCGCGCGCGAAGCGGCGGCGATGGCGGGTGCGGGCGAAGCGCTGTTCCTGCGCGACGAAGGGCTGGTGACCGAGGGGGCGATCGGCAATATCTTCGTCGAGCGGGACGGCAAGCTGCTCACTCCGCCCGCCGCGCTCGGCCTGCTGCCCGGCGTGCTGCGCCAGTCTCTGCTCGACGCAGGGCGCGCACGCGAAGCCGAACTCACCCTCGACGATCTCGAACACGGCTTTCTGCTCGGCAATGCGCTGCGCGGGCTGCAACCGGCAAGGCTCCTGACATGACTCCCACCATTCTGTTTGAAGACGGCGAAGCGCTGGTCATCGACAAATCCGGCGGCTTGCCGGTCGAGCGGCCGCGCAAGGGCGGGCCGGCGCTGGAGGACCATCTCGAGGCGCTCAAGCTCGGCTTTCAGCGCGCGCCCGTCCCGGTCCACCGGCTCGATACCGACACCAGCGGGTGTCTGCTGCTGGCGCGCAACCCGAAGTCGCTCAAGGTCTTCTCGCGGGCGTTCGAGGAGCGGCTGGTCGAGAAGCGCTATCTCGGCGTGCTCGCGGGCGTGCCGGAACAGCGCGAGGGAACGATCGAGCTCGCGCTCAGCAAGATCAGCAGCGAGGAAAAAGGCTGGCGGATGATCCCCGCCAAAAAGGGCAAGCAGGCGATCACCCATTGGCGGCTGCTCGACAGCCGCGATGGTCATGCGCTGGTCGAGTTTCGCCCCGAGACCGGGCGGACCCACCAGATTCGCGTTCACGCCGCCTCGGGGCTTGGAATCCCGCTGCTCGGCGATCCGGTCTATGGCAGCAAGGCGGGCCGGGCGCGAACAATGCTCCATGCCGCCGCACTGACAGTCCCGCGACCTGGTAAGGACGCCGTTGCCGCTACCGCGCCGCTGCCGGCGGACTTCGCCGCACTCGGCTTTACCGATGGGTAGGGTGGCCGATCGCGCGTTGGAAATTGCGGAGGAGAAGTTCATCGCTTCCTCCGGCCCCGGCGGGCAGAACGTCAACAAGGTCGCGACCGCGGTGCAATTGCGCGTCGACGTGTTTCAGATCGGCATGCCGCCCGAGGCCTTCGAGCGGCTGAAGGTGCTGGCGGGAAGCCGGCTGACGCAGGATGGCGCAATCGTGCTGACCGCCAACGAGCACCGCACCCAGGAGCGCAATCGCGAGGCGGCGCGGGTGCGGCTGGTCGCATTGCTCGACGAAGCGCTCACCCCACCCAAGAAACGCCGCAAGTCGCGGCTCAACCGGATCGGCAAGACCCAGCGGCTCAAGACCAAGAAGGAACGCGGCGCGGTCAAGGCCAAGCGCGGTGCGGTGCGCCCGGGATCGGACTGGTGACGGCTTGACTTTGGCGGGCGATTCGCGCAATGGCCCCAGCTTGACGGGCGGCGCGATGCGTCGCCTCCTGTTTTTCAAACCCATGTTATTCGGGGCCCGGCCCCTCTCGACACAGATTAGGACCGCGTCATGGCGAAGCCCGCAACCGTCAAGATCAAGCTCGTCTCGACCGCCGATACGGGCTTCTTCTACGTCACCCGCAAGAACCCGCGGAACACGACCGAAAAGATGACCTTCCGCAAATACGATCCGGTCGTGCGCAAGCATGTCGAGTTCAAGGAAGCCAAGATCAAGTAAGCCGACGACGTGCTGAACGCTGGGAACGCTCCGGGTTCAGTGACGGTTCAATGCTCCGGTCCCAGTAACCGGAGCATGAAAACCATGTCCTCGCTTTTCGCCTTCCCGATTCGCGCCGTTTCGGCGCTTGCGCTTGCCGCGGCTCTGCCGCTGGCGGCGGTCGTCGCTCCCGTGCCTGCCGAGGCCGCCGCGGGCGATCTCGACAAGGCGGTCGCCGCCTTGCGCGGCATCTCCACGCTCAAGGCCGATTTCACCCAGACCGATCGCCAGGGCCGCACGATCGGCGGCGAACTGACGCTCAAGCGCCCGGGCAAGATTCGCTTCGAATACGACAAGAGCGCTCAGATGCTGGTCGTCTCCAACGGCAGTTCGCTCTATCTGGTCGATTACGAGGTCGATCAGGTCCAGCGCTGGCCGATCAGCAATTCGCCGCTCGGCGCGCTGCTCGATCCCAACCGCGACGTGAAGAAGTTCGGAAAGCTGGTTCCCACCAGCCATCCCGATGTGGTGAGCGTCGAGGTCCGCGATCCCAAGCGTCCCGAATTCGGAGTGATCACGCTGATCTTCAACCGCGATGCGGCTTCGCCCGGCGGGTTGAAGCTGACCCATTGGGTCGCGCTCGATTCGCAGAACCATCGCACCACCGTGCGCCTGCGCAATCACCGCTACGGCGTGTCTGTCGCCGACAGCGCGTTTCGCTTTTCCGACCCGCGCAAGTCGTCCCGTCGCCCAGGCTGAACGGCTGGTCGGCGAACTGCGCGCTGGCTGCGACCAACCGCGTCTCACCGTTCATTTTCGGTCAATCCGCCAGCGGCTAATTCTAGTTGCAGAGAGCGGTTGAAGACGGGTTTCCCCCCTGTTGCCCGAACTTCGCCAGACCGCTCTCGACTAGCGTGACGAACGCACAAAGGAACCCTCGCGCCAATGCCCCCGGCGCGAGGGTTTTCCTTTGTGTGCAGCTTGTCCCTCAGTCCGCCCAGCCATAAGCGGCGCGGATGATGTCGTAGATCAGGTTCTGCTCGATGACCCCCCGCACGCGCTGTGCGCCGGGGCCCTGCCCGAAGAGCGCAACATCCTCGCCGCCATGGGTTTCCGAACCCAGTGGGACCAGCGACTGCTGGCGGGCCTTCACGCCCGTTTCCGGCATTGCCCGTTGCCCAGAGACCGCGCCCGGCCCATTGGCATAGCTCAACGTGGTATAGGGTTTGCCGTCGCTCGCCAGCGTTGGGCCATCGCCGGTATCGCCATCTTCGCCCCCGCCTTCGGGGGGGACCACCAGACCCAGGATGTCGTTGCCGCGCCGGGGATAGCCGCTGATGGTGAACACGTGGCTGTGATCGGCGGTGACCAGGATCAGCGTTTCGGCCGGATCGGTGTTGTCGATCGCGTATTGGATGGCGCGCGCGAATTCGACCGCTTCTTCCAGCGCATATCCGGCCTGGCCCGCGTGGTGGCCGTGATCGATCCGTCCGCCTTCGACCATCAGATAATAGCCCTGCGGGTCGGGCTTCAGCCGCGCGATGGCCGCTGCGGTCATGTCGGTCAGCGTGGGTTCCGTGCTGTCGGCGGTTTCCGCCCGGTCGACCATGTAGGTCATGTGGCTGGGCGAAAACAGCCCCAGAACCGGCTTGTCAGCGGGCGCGGCGGCGAGTTCGGCGGCGGTTCGCACGTAGCTGCCGCCGGTGCGCGCAACCCACTGGCGCGGCAGATCGCCGGCTGCATCGAGGCGCTGGCCCTTGCCGTCCTTGCCGTAGAATGCCGCGCGCCCGCCACCCAGCGCAACGTCGAAATCGGCCTCGGCCAATTGCAGCGCGATATCGCGGCACATCTGTCCGCGCTGGCCTTCGGGAATGCCGATGTCGGCTTCCCAGTTGCGATCGACGCTGCGCGCATAGACCGAGGCCGGGGTGGCATGGGTGATCCGCGCGGTGCTGACGATGCCCAGCGCCAGGCCGCGCCGGGTGACTTCCTCACCGAGCAGTGGCAGTTCATGCCCAGCGCCGCTGGCGCAATCGCCGCTGATCGATTCCGGCCCCATGCCCAGCATGCCGATCTTGGTCTTGACCCCGGAATGCATCGCGGTCGCAGTGCCGGCGCTGTCCGGCGTCTGGGCGTTGGTGTTGTAGGTTTTGACCAGCGCGACGTTCTGGAAATTCTCGAACGGCAGCACATGCTCTTCGCCCTGCTTGCCCAGCTTCTGCCCGGCGTAGATCCGCGCGGCAGTGATGGTGGAGATTCCCATTCCGTCGCCAATGAACAGGATCACGTTCTTGGCCTGTTGCGGTTCGGCGGGGACGGCGGCGGTCGCGAGCTCGGGCGCGGTGCCGGAGACACCGTAGCCCCCCTCGCTCGCCATCGTGCTGCAGCCACCGAGCGCCAGCGCGATCGCGGCGGTGGTGCCGAGATTCCGGCCGAGATTCCAGGTGAGGGGCATCGCGATTCTCCTGTGGTGTTCGCCGCGCCCTTACGTGAAGCAGCGGTGCGACGAAACCGTGAAACTTGCCGCGCCCGGTGGCTCCGCCTAAGCGACAGCCATGCTCTCGATCGTCACATGGAACATCAATTCGGTCCGCCTGCGGATGCCGATCGTCGAACGCTTCCTCAAGGAGCATGCGCCCGATGTCCTGTGCCTGCAGGAGATCAAGTGCCAGGAGCACCAGTTCCCCTACGACGCGTTCCGCGCGCTGGGTTACGAGCATTTCGCGGTTCACGGGCAGAAGGGCTATCACGGGGTCGCGACCGTGGGCAAAATTCCGTTCCGCGATTTCTCGCGGCACGACTGGCAGGACAATGGCGAGGCGCGCCATATCGGGGTGGAACTGACCGATCCGGACCATCGTGGCATGGTGGTCGAGAACGTCTATGTCCCCGCCGGCGGCGATATCCCAGACCGCGAGCAGAACACCAAATTCGGCCAGAAGCTCGATTTCCTCGAACGCATGACCCGCTGGGCCGATACGGTCGACCGGCCCACGCTGATCGTCGGCGATTTCAACATCGCTCCGCTTGAGAGCGACGTCTGGAACCACAAGCAATTGCTCAAGGTCGTCAGTCACACGCCGCTCGAAATCGATATGCTGCAGCGCTTTATGGATGCGCATGGCTGGGCCGATATCGGCCGCCAGCATATCGCCGCGCCCCAGCGCTATTACAGCTGGTGGAGCTATCGCGCGAAGGACTGGCGCGCGAACGATCGCGGACGCCGGCTCGACCATATGTGGGCGAGTCCAGAGCTCGCGAAACAGGCGATCGCGCATCGGGTGCACGAGGACGCGCGTGGGTGGGACAAGCCCAGCGACCACGTCCCGCTGGTGACGGAGTTCGCTCTCTGAACAGCCCCGCCTACGCGACCCCTTCGCCCGCGCGCCGCGCCGCGCAGGCGGTCGATGGTCTGCGCCATGGCTGGCCGGTGCGGATCGGGCAGGCGCCGCTGCTGCTGCCGGTGGAAACCGGTTATGGCGAGGACCTGCGCGGCGCGCGGATGCTGATCTCCGCGAGCCGCGCCGCCACGCTCAAGCTTGCCAATCAGCGCGATGCCGCGGTTCCGGGCGAGCCGGTTCTGCTGCGTGGCGCCGAGCCGTTC
This sequence comes from Alphaproteobacteria bacterium, assembly GCA_018819685.1. GTDB lineage: Bacteria > Pseudomonadota > Alphaproteobacteria > Sphingomonadales > Sphingomonadaceae > Qipengyuania > Qipengyuania benthica. The sequence continues at coordinate 7,177 of JAHJPT010000061.1, read as the reverse complement.
GATCTCTCGACCGCGCTGGCGGTGGGCGATCCCGCGCTCGATCTCGCCACGCCGATGAAAGGCCCGTTCAAAGCGCTGGCGCTCGACTGGGAAGACGCGGCGCGCGCCGCGCTCGAGCTGGCGCGGATCGCCGGCATCCTGCCCGCCTTCCTGGTCGATCCCGAAGGAGCGGGCGAACCCGTCGGCCTCGCGATCGAGGATCTGGCGGCGTTCAGCGACCCCTCGCGGCTGCGGATCGTCACCCGCGCGCGCCTGCCGGTGGCGGCAAGCGAGGATGCGCAGATCATCGCCTTTCGCAACTCCGCCGATTTGCGCGAACATGTGGCGCTGGTGATCGGCAGCCGCGACGCCGACCGTGCCCCGCTGGTGCGACTGCATTCCGAATGCCTGACCGGCGATGTCCTCGCCAGCCGCAAATGCGATTGCGGGCCGCAGCTCGACGGCGCGTTGGCGGCGATGGCCGAGGAAGCGGCCAAGGGCGGCTGGGGGGTGCTGCTCTACATGCGTCAGGAAGGGCGCGGGATCGGGCTGATCAACAAGCTGCGCGCCTACCGCCTGCAGGATCAGGGGTTCGACACCGTCGATGCCAACACGCGGCTGGGCCTGCCCGACGAGGCGCGCGACTTCCCGACAGCGGTCAGAATGCTGGAACTCATGGGGATCGCCAGCGTGCGATTGATGACCAACAATCCGGCCAAGGTGGCCGCGCTCGAGGCGCATCGCATCACGGTGACCGAACGCGTGCCGCATGCGCTGCCCGACAATCCGCACAACGCCCACTATCTCGCGACCAAGCGCGACCGCGCCGGACATTTGCTGCCCTGAGGGAAAGCGTCGCGGCGCAGGTTGCGCCGCATGGGCTAACGGCGTTCGAATTCCCGCAGACCGCTTCCCAGCGTGTTGTCCTCAAGCCGCAGCCGGTCGCCGGTCCAGTCGGCGACGAAGGCGGTGTTGCGGCGCAGGCCAGGCACCAGCCGCGCGTCGTTGCCGGCGATCGTCAGACCGTCGGACGAGAACTGCCCGCCTTCGGCGCCCACCGCGATGAAGGCGGAATAGTTCTCCTTGTCGCGCCCCTGGACGAACCAGTTGCCCGCGATATTCCCGCCCCCACCATTGGGCAGGTCGATCATGTAATTGGTTCCGCGGCCGCCGGCATCGTCGAAGCTGGAATCCTCGACCACGGTGCGCGCGGCGCGCGATTTGACGTAATGGCCGCCGGTGCCCTGCTCGAAGCGGCTGCGGGTCACAGCGGTTTCGGCGATCTCGCCTGTGTAGATCGAATGTGCGCAGCCGCCATCGCCCTCGCAGGTGCCCAGCCGGCTGAAGGTGGATTTGTCGATCCGCAGCCGAATGTCGTCGCCGGCGTGGGTGAGGATGCCTTGCTCGCTGTCGCGGAACCAGCTCTGCGTTACCGCCAGCTCGCCGCTCTGCAGCCGGATGCCCGCACCGTTGCGGTCGGGTACGGAGATATCGGCGAAGACCAGCCCGATCACGGTCGCCGCTTCGCCGTCGAGCACCAGCGCCGCCTTGCCCTCGCAGGCCTCACCCGCCAGCGTGGCGGTGCCGAATTCGCGCGCGCGATAGGTGATATTGCCCGCGTCCTGAACCGCACACTGATTGTAGGTGCCCGGCGCGAAGAGGATCGTGCCGCTGCCGCCGCCGATCGCATCCACCGCATCCTGCAGCCGGTCGAAACCGCGTCCGTTCTCGGCCAGCGTGAAGGGCGCCGCGCGGGGCTGCGCCAGCAGGGCCGCAGCCGGGATGGCCACCACCGCGAGCGCCCCCAGCACACCCACCGCCCAGAGCGAGGGACGCGAGCAGGAAGAGGCGCTGCGATGGGTCATGGCCGAAGCTTATCCGTCAATGGTTAACACCCGAACAACGCTTCTTCCCGGGTTTAGTTCTCAGCGAGGATCCGCAGGAACCGGTCTCCATAGGCCTCCAGCTTCTTGGCGCCGACCCCGGGAATGCGCGACAGTTCCGCCAGACTGGCGGGGCGCGCCTGCGCCATTGCGCGCAAGGTGGCATCGTGGAACACCACATAGGGCGGGACCTGCGCCTCGTCGGCGAGCTCCTTGCGCAAGGCCCGCAGCGCCTCGAACAGCGGATCGCCGACCGGGTTGGGGGTGCTGTCCCCACGTCGCCCTCGGGAGCGCTTGGGGGGGACTACGATCGCCACCGGCTGCTCGCCCTTGAGGATCGCCGTGGCATCGCCGCCCAGCGCCAGCCCGCCGTGTTCGGTCGATACCAGCGCGCCGCGCGCCTGAAGCGCCCGCGACAGCGGTTGCAGCAGCGGCGCCTCGTCCGACCCGACGATCCCGAACACCGAGAGCGAATCGTGCCCGCGCTGGCGCACCCGCTCGTCTGCGGCGCCGGTCAGCACCTTCTGGAGATGACCGAAGCCGAAGCTCTGCCCGGTGCGGTAGGCGGCGCTGAGCAGTTTGCGCGCCAGCTCGGTGACGTCGGTGACGCCAGGGGGCGAGAGGCAATTGTCGCAATTGCCGCATTGCGCGGGCGGGTCCTCGCCGAAATGGCGCAGCAGCAGCGCGCGCCGGCATCCCGGGGTCTCGACCAGCGCCGCGAGCGAATCGAGCCGCGCGCGCTCGGCGCCGCGGCGGTCCTGCGGCACTTCCTCGAGCCGCGTGCGGGCGGTGGCGAAATCGCTCGCGCCCCACAGCATCGTCGCCAGCGCGGGATCGCCGTCGCGCCCGGCGCGGCCCGTTTCCTGGTAATAGCCCTCAATCGATTTGGGGATGCCGACATGCGCGACGAAGCGGACATCGGGCTTGTCGATCCCCATCCCGAAGGCGACCGTGGCGACGATCACCATGTCCTCGCTGGCGACGAAGGCGGCCTGGTTGGCGGCGCGGCGCTCGGGCTCGAGCCCGGCGTGGTAGGGCCGCACCGGTCGCCCGGTCGCCGCCGCCAGCTTGTCCGCCAATTCCTCGGTCTTGCGCCTCGTGGGGACGTAGACGATTCCCGGTCCCGGATGATCGGCCATGACCTGCGTCAGTTGCCGCACGGGGTTGTCGCGGTGGCCGATCGTGTAGCGGATATTGGGCCGATCGAAGCCCGCCAGCACCAGCCCGTCTGCCGGAATGCCGAGCTGGGCGAGGACATCGTCGCGCGTCTGGCGGTCGGCGGTGGCGGTGAGCGCGAGCCGCGGCACCTGCGGGAAGGCATCCATCAGCGGGCGCAGCTGGCGGTAGTCGGGGCGGAAGTCGTGCCCCCATTCGCTGACGCAATGCGCCTCGTCGATCGCGAACAGCGCGAGCGGCGCAGCGTGCAGCATGTCGCGGAACTGCGGTTGGCTGGCGCGCTCGGGCGCGACATAGAGCAGGTCGAGCGCTCCGGCGCGGAAGGCGTCGATGGTCTCGCGCCAGTCGGCATCGGCGCTGGTCAGCGTGGCGGCGCGGATCCCGTTGGCGCGCGCCGAGCGTAACTGGTCGTGCATCAGCGCGATCAGCGGGCTGATGACCAGACAGGTGCCCTCCAGCATCACCGCGGGCAGCTGATAGGTCAGCGATTTGCCCGCACCCGTTGGCATCACCGCCAGCGTGCTCTGCCCCGCCAGCACCCGCTCGACCACATCGCCCTGCCGTCCGCGAAACTGGTCGAAGCCGAAGGTCTCGCGCAATTGGCCGCATGCGGCGTCCAGGGAAGAAGCGGTGGTTTGCATCGGCAGGCCTGTGCCAGAGGCAGGGGCAGGAGGGGAAGGCCCAGCAGGAAAGGGGGTGGGGAAGATTTTCCCCTTGGCCCTGCCCCCCGGGACCGCTTAACATCGCTGCTCAGCTCACGCGGCATTCCGCCGCGCCCGATCGACTGGAGACCTGCCATGAAGACCCGCTTTGCCCTCGTGGGCGCCGCTACGCTCGCCACGCTGACGCTCGCCGCCTGCGGCGATACCGAGGATGCGTCGATGGAATCGCAGGCCGATACGGTCGAAATCCCCGCCAATGAAGCGCTCGAGGGCGTGTACGACGAGCCGGTCATGGATCCCCAGGCCGATTACGTCGAGAGCGAGCAAGTAACGACCACCGCGCCCGCGGTCGCCGCCGAAGAGCAGGAGATCGAGGAAGCCAGCGAGAACGCCGCTGCCAATGCCGCCGCTGCCGCCGACGCGATGATCGAAGAATAGGTCCGATGCGCGCGTCTTTCCTGCTCCCCGCGCTGGTCCTGGTGCCCGCGCTGACCGCCTGCGGCCCTTCGGACAATGATCCCGGCCCGGGCGGGGTCACGGTAGGCGAGGCGCGCGCGCTCGACGAAGCCGCCGCGATGATCGACGAGCGCCAGACCCCGGCGGAGGCGCTCGCCGAGCAGCCTTCCGCCGGACCCGGACCAGCATCCGCACCCGAACCCACACCCCAGGGGAAAGACGAATGACCATGAATCCCGGAATGGATCCGGAAACCTTCGAACAGTTCCACGACCAGCTCGAGCGCTACGTCCGCGAGCGTCTCATCCCCGCCGAGCGCGAGATGATCGAGAACGATCGTATTCCCGACGACATCCTGACCGAGATGAAGGACATGGGGCTGTTCGGCCTCTCGATCCCCGAGGATCATGGCGGTGCGGGGCTCAACACCACGCAATATGCGCGCACCGTCAAGGCGATGAGCTATGCCGCTCCCGCCTATCGCTCGATCTTCTCGATCAACATCGGAATGTTCAACTCGGCGCTCAAGAACGGCGGGACCAAGGCCCAGCAGGAAGAATGGTGGCCGCGGATCGCCGGTGGGCAGATCGCCTGTTTCGGGCTCACAGAGCCGGGCTCGGGAAGCGACAGCGCCGCGATGCAGACCACCGCTCGGCCCGATCCTGACGGCAACGGCTGGATCCTCAACGGCTCCAAGCGCTACATCACCAACGCTCCGCACGCCGATGTCGCGCTGATCATGGCGCGCACCGAGAAGGAGGCGCTGCCCAAGAACGCGCATGTCAGCGCCTTCATCGTGCCGATGGACACGCCCGGAATGTCGGTCGGCAGCCCCGACAAGAAGATGGGCCAGGCGGGCAGCCACATCGCCGACGTGATGTTGGACGACGTTCATGTCCCCGGCGACGCGCTGCTCGGCGGCGAAACCGGACAGGGCTTCCGTTTCGCCATGATGAGCCTCGACAACGGCCGCATTTCGGTCGGAGCGGCCTCGACCGGCTATGCCCGCCGCGCGCTGGACTCGGCGCTCAAATACGCCACCGAGCGCAAGGCCTTCGGCGAGCCGATCGCCAATTTCCAACTCATCCAGCAGATGCTCGCCGAGAGCGAAACCGAAATCTACGCCGCCGAATGCATGATGGCCGATGTCACCGCGCGCGCCGACCGCGGCGAGAACGTCATCCGCAAGGCCGCCGCCTTCAAGGTCTTCGCCAGCGAGATGTGCGGCCGCGTGGTCGACCGGGTGGTGCAGATCTACGGCGGCGCGGGCTATCTTGCCGAATACGACGCCGAACGCTTCTTCCGCGATGCCCGGATCTATCGCATCTACGAAGGCACCACGCAGATCCTCCAGCTGCAGATCGCCAAGCACATGCTGCGCGATTTCGCCGCCGGGATCGAGCGCTAGGCGTGTACAAGCTCCTAGAGGGACTTTCCATCGTCGAAGCCTCGAGCTTCGTCGCCTCGCCCACCGCCGGGCTCTATTGCGCGCAGATGGGGGCCGAGGTGATCCGCGTCGATCACAAGGCGGGCGGGCTCGATTACGACCGCTACATGCTGACGAAGGAAGGCCGTTCGCTCAGCTGGGAGAACCTCAACCGGGCGAAGAAATCGGTCGCGCTCGATCTGCGCAGCGAGGAAGGCCGCGAGCTGCTGGTGGCGCTGGCGGGCGCCACAGGCAACCTCATCACCAACCTGCCCGAGAAGAGCTTCCTCAGCCATGCGGCGATCAGCGAAGGACGCCCCGCAGGCGCGCCCGAACTGGTCAGCGTGCGGATCATGGGCTGGCACGACGGCCGCCAAGCGATGGACTTCACCGTCAACGCGGCGAGCGGCTATCCGCTGATGTGCGGGCCCGATGACTGGGACCAGGCCAGCGCGCCGCCGGTCAACCAGGTGCTGCCCGCCTGGGATTTCATCACCGGAGCCTATTGCGCCTTCGCGCTGCTCGCCGCGCTGCGCCACCGCGACGCGACCGGGCAGGGCAGCGAATTGCGGGTGCCGCTGGGCGATGTCGCGATCGGCACACTGGCCAATTCGGGCGCGATGGCGGAGATGCTCTACCGCGGCGGCGACCGAGAGCGGCTGGGCAACGCCATCTGGGGGGCGTTCGGACGCGATTTCCGCAGCCGCGATGGCGTGCGCTTCATGGTCGCGGCGCTGACCGCGAAGCAATGGGCGGGGCTGGTCCGCGCGTTCGATATCGAGGCCGCTATCGCCGAACTCGAACAGCGGCTCGGGGTCCGCTTCGCCGATGGCGACCGCCCGCGGTTCGAGCACCGCCAGGCGCTGTTCGAGCTGTTCCAGTCGGTCGCCGACGGGCTCGACTACGCCGATCTGGAACGCAGGATGGCCGCCGAGGGGACCACTTTCGAACGCTATCGCACCGCCCATGAAGCGGCCAACGACCCGGTGCTGGTGGCGGACAATCCGCTGTTCGCGCAGACCGCCGACAACCCCAGCGGCTTCGCCTATCCCGCGCCGCGCAGCTTCGCCAACCTCCCCGGTCAGAGCGCGGGCGAACCCGCTCCGGCGCCCTATCTGGGCGAACACACCGAACAGGTGCTGGCAGAGCGGCTGGGCCTTTCTTCGGGCGCAATCGGCGATCTGGTCGATCGCGACATCGCCCGCCTGTCCGACAAATAGAAGGTAATCCCATGAGAAAAGTCGCCATCTGCAAGCCGCTGCGCACCCCGGTGGGCAAGTTCCTGGGCACGCTGGCGCCGCTCGAAGCGGGCGCGCTGGGCGCGATCATCATCAAGGCGCTGGTCGAGCGCAGCGGTATCGATCCCGCGCGCGTCGACGATGTGGTGTTCAGCCAGGGCTATGGCAGCGGCGAGGCGCCCGCGATCGGGCGCTGGAGCTGGCTCGCTGCGGGCATGCCGATCGAGGTCCCCGGCTTCCAGCTCGACCGGCGCTGCGGTTCGGGGCTGCAGGCGGTCGCGACCGCGGCGATGATGGTCCAGACCGGCGTGGCCGATTGCGTGCTCGCGGGCGGGGTCGAGAGCATGTCGAATGTCG
>JAHJPT010000060.1 GCA_018819685.1 Alphaproteobacteria bacterium | reverse complement strand
GCTGCTGCTGGGCGACAACCAGGAGCAGGCCAACACCTACCCGAGCACCTACGACGTGCTGGGTCGCCGTTACTTCGTGTCGGGCACGTTCAAGTTCTAAGAACGCGCTTGCCGAAAGGCGAAAGAAAGAAGGGCGGTGGACTTCGGTCCGCCGCCCTTTTTCTTTGCCGCATGCAGTTCTTGTCGCCGGCCTTTTTCGGAGCGGTCGAAGCCCGGAGACATGCAAGCGGTCCAGTTCCTGAATGGCTCATGTTCTCGAGGTAGCCGCCTCACTCTGACGTGATCCGGACTTTATTAAAAGTGGTCTGGATTCGATTGAGTTCGGTTCGCGCATGAAGAACTGCTCGTTCTGCCTTGCAGACATGTCTTCCTGCCCGATTATACTCGCGGCAATTTGTCGCGGGCAAATAGTGCAGATAGTTTGCCGAGGCGCAATCAGCGCAGGATGAGGAGGCCGACATGAAAGAGCTTTGCGTGAAAGCAGCCGTTGCAGTGATGATCCTCGGCTGGGGGACGGCGCCATTGCACGCGCAGTCCAGCGACGCCGCGTTTCTCCAGTGCATGCAGGACTGCCAGGACTGGCAGCCGAACGCCCAGATCGTGCGCCAGTGCGAGAACTGGTGCTATGTCCGCTACCAGCCAAATTGAAGCAACGTAATCGGCAATATCCCCGTGGCGAAGAGACCTGACACAAGGGCTTTTCGCCACGGGACGTCGTCTAGTTGACCACACCCGATACAGACTAGCAATTCGGTGAATTCATCCGGAAGCTGACGGTGCGGACCTGGATGGTTGTTCCGTTCAGGCGCGAAGTTCAACCGACCTGAACACAAGAAAATCGCCAAAAGGACGACCGGACGGCTCGCAAACGCCACTTGTTGTCTGCAAACCGAGGTCGGCTGCAGCGAAGGCAGCGACCAGCTGCGCGCGATCGTCTGCAACGGCACAGGCCCGAGCCAGCGTGTCGATCCGACCGATCTCGTTGCGCGCCTGGCGCTCGATGGAAGCGAGCGTCTCGAGCATCCATGGGACTCCGGCCCGTCCGCCCATCTGCAGCGTTCGGCGGGCGGCTTCGGGTATTTCCCATCCGGGCGAATGACGTCCGAAGCGCTGTTCGCCCGCAACAGCCGTTGCGGCTGCGGCGTCAAGCGCGACTTGCAGGCCGCCGGGGCCCATGGTGAGCGCCGAACTCGCGCGCGCGACCACAGAAGCCTCGTCCAGAGCCCAAGCTATTGCCTCGGCCCGCGGCCGGTTGTGCTCGAGGATCGGACCGTCTCCGCGATGGACCAGCAGACCAACACTGCCGCCTGGGCGCAGGACCCTTGCAATTTCGCCGGCCGTTGCGTCGATATCGCCATATTCGAAGCCGAACTGGCTCGTCACCGCGTGGAACCGGGAGTCGGGAAAGGGAAGCGCTTCCATCGCCACCCCCGCGCGTATCTTCGTTCCGCGCGGGGCAGGCGGAAGCTGCGGAGCGAGATCGGCGCCGGTGAGCTTGAGATCGCGCCGACGCGCCAGCATCCATTTGAGCACCCGGCCGTCGCCCGTGGCCAGATCGAGCAGTTGCGCCGACCTGGGCAATTTGGCGATAAAATCGTACCAGACAGCCTTTTGCGCGTCCTCGATGCCGCTACAGCCCTCGGGCAGGCAACCGCCGCCGGACAGAGTGCCATCGCCTCGCGCGTTGTTGGCCCAAAATTCCGTCCATGGGCCGCCGCCGGGCGGGCTGTTGCCGGTCATGGTCTTCGTCCTTCCAAAGGCACGACATCGAAAGCGACCGTCATCCGTTCCCCCGTCCCGAACGATGTGGTGCCGTGGTAAAGCGTGCTGGGGAACAGGGCGAGATAGCCCGGTTCGGGGCGGATGGTCGCCAGCGGTGCCAGATCGCTGCGAAGATCGCGGGCGGGCCGACCGATTTCCAGCCAGCCCTGCCGTTCTTCTCCCGACGCATCCTCGGGAACGATCAGGTACAGCGCGGAAGAGAGCACGCCCTGCGGGTGGATATGCGCGATGTGATAGTCGCCGCCGCCGCTCAGCCGCACCGACCAGGATCCCGCGAGCCCCAGCGGCGCTTCGGCATGCCGCAGCAGCGGGTGGGCCGCGTCCGGTGCGGGCAGTCCTGACCGGTAACGCTCGATCGTCGCAAGGATTGCCGCGCGCAGTTCGGCCAGCACGGGCTCGGTCCGATCGAACAGGATGCCGCGCGTCTGCGTTCCCCCGCGCAAGCTCTGTCCCAGCGGGAGCGGTGAGTTCCCGTGCAGTTCGCGCAGTTGCGCCACGACCCGGTCGAGCAGGTCCTCGCTGCCGCAAAGCGCCAGGCGCTGGACCAGCCCTTGCTGGCCATGCAGCCATTCGGAGCGCGGATCGTCGGTCAGCCGCCAGACCACTCCCCGCAAGGCCCAGGCCCCGATGCTCCAGGGCTCGCGCTCCAGCGCCCGCTCAAGCAATTTGTCGGCCCGCTCGAACTCGCCGGTCCGAATGCGATGGCGCGCCTCGTGAATCCAGCGCTGCGGCTCGTCCAGGCTCAGCCCGGAGAAAATCGCCTCGGCCCGCGCGTCGTCGCCCGCGGAGCCGGCGTTGACCGCTTCGAGCAGTGAGAAGGCCTCCTGCTCCGGAAAGCGCGTGCGGGCCTCGGCGGCGACTTCGGCCGCCTCGGCGGCGAAATCCAGCCCGGCGAGCGCTTCGGCATGGGCATGGGGGATATTCGTATCGGCGGGCTGGCGGCGCGCCGCTTCGCGGTAATGGTCGGTGAAATCCCTTTCCCCCGCGGCGAGCTTGAGCTGGGCGAGGAACTTAAGGCCGTCGAGCCAGGCGGGAGCCTGCGCCGTGACCTGTTCCATGATTTGCCGCGCTGCATCGCTGCGCCCGGCGACATCGAGCGCCTGCGCCTTGCCCAGCCACAGGTCCGGCTCGCCGGGGTTGACCGCCAGGGCCGCATCGAAGCGGGTTTCGGCATCGGCTTCGCCGCGTTCGATCGCGACGCGGGCGCGGCCATGCAGTCCGCGGCCATGCTGCGGCTCGAGCGCGAGACAGCGGTCGTAGGCGCGTGCGGCATCCGCCATCCGCTGCGCCGCACGCGCGGCATTCCCGCGGGCGGACCAATAGCGCGGTAGAGCCTGCGCCCGAGCCTCGATCGCGGCCAGCAGGTCGCAAGCTTCGGCGTGGCGCTCGAGCCGCCCCAGCGCGATGGCGCGGTTGATCGCCAACTCCGGATTGCCGGGCGCCAGCGACTGCGCGCGGGCGAACAGAGCTTCCGCCTCGGCTGCATCGCCGCCGCGCAGCGTCAGCGAGCCGGCATCGTTATGGAGATCGGCGTTGTCCGGCCACTCGGCCAGTCCCTGGGCCAGAATCGCCCGGGCCCTCGCCGGATCGCCCGCGCGTTCGGCGGCGATCGCACGCTCGTGCCATTCGCGCGGGGTCGACGGGTTCACCTGTCGCGCAGCCATCCGGTGATCGCATAACGCCCCGTCGGGGCAAACGGCGGCACATAGGTGACCGCGTGGCTTTGCGGTACGGCGAACAGGTTGAGCGCGTTGAACCGCGGGCGGAAGCCCTCGACGATGTCGCCGTCCTCGTCGAGGAAGGTGAGATAGCCCCCCCAGTCGGGGTGCCAGTCCTCTCGCGCGACATTGAGCACATAGGCGACGCGCCAGCCTTCGGCGACGTGGCTGTCGATATGGCGCCCGAGATAGTGCTGCGCGGCATAAAAGGTGGCTTGGCCGTCGGCGCGGACGATCTCGGGGATGCCGGTCACTTCGCGCACGAGATCGAGGAAGTCGGGGGCGTTGAGATATTCGAGCAGCAATTCGTAAGGTCCGCCGGGATCCCAGCCCTGATTGAGCGCCTCGACGATGGGATAGTGCGCATAGCGGAAGCCGTAATCGCCCCGCGCGCTGGCCTCCTGCGCCTGCCGGCTGAGGCGGTTGGCCTTTTCGACCCCGGCTTGCGTCGCCAGTTCGGCGTTGGAAATGGATTGCGGCGGAATGTCCGCGGAGTCGCCGCCGCGCATCGCCAGGCTCCAGCGAGTCGTCTGCAGGATCGACTGGATCTCGCGCGCGGTCTCGGGGGTCAGCACATCGCGAACCTGTACGCGGGTGCGCTCGGCAAAGCGGCGGGCCAGGGCAGGGCGGTCGAGCCCGGGATTTATTTCGAAGAGCGCTTTATCCATGATCCGCGACCGCTTCTGCCTCGCGGCTCTTGTCTTGGCAACCCGGGCGCAGGGGCCGATCGGGTGAGCGGCTTGACCGCCTCTGCCCCGCCCCTTAGGCAATCGAAAAACAGGTAGCAGATCGAAACCGGAGAGAGCCGCAATGCCAGAAGCCTATATCGTCGAAGCCGTCCGCACCGCCGGGGGCAAACGCGGAGGGCGGCTCGCCGGCGTCCATCCGGTCGATCTTGCCGCACGAACGCTCGATGCTGTGATCGAGCGCAGCGGGATCGATCCCAAGGCCGTCGACGATGTCATCATGGGCTGCGTCAGCCAGGGCGGCGAGCAGGCGATGCAGGTCGGGCGCAACGCGGTGCTGGCGACCAAACATCTGGGCGAGGGCACGCCCGCGGTCACCATCGACCGCCAGTGCGGCTCGAGCCAGCAGGCGATCCAGTTCGCGGCGCAGGCGGTGATGAGCGGAACGCAGGATTGCGTCATCGCCGCCGGCGTCGAGAGCATGAGCCGGGTGCCGATGGGTTCGACCGCGATGTTCCACATGAAGGAAGGGCTGGGGAACTACAAATCTCCGGGTCTCGAGGAGAAATATCCCGGCATCCAGTGGTCGCAATTCATGGGCGCGGAGATGATCGCCCAGAAGCATGGCTTCTCGAAGGACGATCTCGACGAATTCGCGCTCCAGAGCCACCGCAAGGCGGCGAAAGCCACCGAAGCCGGCGCGTTCGAGAAGGAAATCGTCCCGATCGCGATCGAGACCCCCGAGGGTGATGCCATGCACACAGTCGACGAGGGCATCCGCTTCGATGCGACGCTCGAAGGCATCCAGTCGGTCAAGAAGCTGTCCGAAGACGGCAAGATCACCGCCGCTTCCAGCAGCCAGATCTGCGATGGATCGAGCGCGGTGCTGGTGGTGTCCGAACGGATGCTCAAGGAGCACGGGCTCACGCCGCTGGCGAGAATCCGAAATCTGACCGTAACCGCGGGCGATCCGGTCATCATGCTGGAGGAACCGCTGTTCGCCACCGACCGGGCGCTGGAGCGCGCCGGGATGAAGATCGAGGATATCGATCTCTACGAGGTCAACGAGGCCTTTGCTCCGGTTCCGCTGGCCTGGCTCAAGCACACCGGTGCCGATCCCGACCGGCTCAACATCCACGGCGGTGCCATCGCACTCGGCCATCCGCTGGGCGCCAGCGGTACCAAGCTGATGGCGACGCTGGTCCATGCGCTGCGCCGCGAGGGCAAGAAATTCGGCCTGCAGACGATGTGCGAAGGCGGCGGCGTCGCCAATGTGACGATCGTCGAAATCGTCTAGCCAAATCGCAACTCCGGTCTAGGTCGCCCCTAGCCCGGAGTTCCCCGAATCCAAGTGCAATGTACCGGCCTCCGCCGGACCCATTCAGCCTATCAGGAGAGAACAGATGGAAGTTTCCGCCAATACCCCCGCAGTCGTTACCGGTGGCGCCTCGGGCCTCGGCGCCGCGACCGCGCGCGCCCTCGCCGCCAAGGGCGCCAAGGTCGCGATCTTCGACATGAACGAAGAGAAGGGCTCCGCCCTGGCCCAGGAGCTGGGCGGCGTGTTCTGCAAGGTCAACGTGACCAGCGACGAGGAAGTCGACGCCGGTTTCGCCAAGGCCCGCGAAGCGCATGGCCAGGAGCGCATCCTGGTCAATTGCGCCGGTATCGGCAACGCCATCAAGACCGCCAGCCGCGACAAGCAGTCGGGCGAGATCAAGAGCTTCCCGATCTCCGCCTTCGATTTCGTGATCCAGGTCAATCTGATCGGCACCTTCCGCTGCATCGCCAAATCGGCCGCCGGGATGATGACGCTCGAGCCGCTGAGCGAGGACGGCGATCGCGGCGCCATCGTCAACACCGCCTCGGTCGCGGCGGAAGACGGCCAGATGGGCCAGGCCGCCTATTCCGCTTCCAAGGGCGGCGTCGTGGGCATGACTCTGCCGATCGCGCGCGATCTGATGCGCGAGGGCATCCGCGTGAACACGATCCTGCCCGGCATCTTCAACACCCCGCTCATGAACGCCGCACCGCCGCAGGTGAAGGAAGCGCTGGCCGCCAGCGTGCCGTTCCCCAAGCGGCTCGGCAATGCCGAGGAATACGCCAAGCTCGCCATGTGCATGATCGAGACGGGCTATTTCAACGGCGAGGATGTCCGCCTCGACGGCGCGATCCGGATGGCGCCGCGGTAACAACCAGCACGAACGGAAGGGCGGCTCTCGGGCCGCCCTTTTCACATGTGCCGCCAGGACTTGGGAGAGAGACATGGCCGACTATACTCAGATCAAGCTCGATATCGCCGATGGCATCGCCACGCTGACGCTGCATCGTCCCGAGAAGATGAACGCCTTCACCCGCGTGATGATGGACGAGATCATCAGCGCGATCGACACGACCGATGCCGACGACAGCGTCCGCGCGGTGATCTTTACCGGTCATGGCGACCGCGCCTTTTGCGCCGGGGCGGATCTGACGCCCCAGGGCGGCGGCCATGTGTTCTCCGATCCCAACCCGGTCGAGGACCTCTCCGACGAGCGCGTACGCGACGGCGGCGGGCGGCTGGTGCTGCGGCTGTTCAATTCGCAAAAGCCGCTGATCTCGGCCTGCAACGGGGTCGCGGTGGGGGTCGGCGCGACGATGCAACTGCCGATGGACATCCGCCTCGCCGCCGAGGATGCGCGCTTCGGCTTCGTCTTCGCGCGGCGCGGGATCACCCCCGAGGCGGCTTCGAGCTGGTTCCTGCCGCGGCTCGTGGGAATGCAGGCCGCGCTCGAATGGTGCATGACCGGGCGGATTTTTTCCGCCGAAGAGGCTCGGGACCGCGGGCTGGTGCGCTCGCTCCACCCCCGTGCGGAACTGATGGACGCGGCAAATGCGATCGCCCGCGAGATCGCCGACAACACCTCCGCGGTCTCGGTAGCGATGACCCGCGCCATGCTGTGGCGGCTGTCCGCGACGGAGCACCCGATGATGGCGCACCGGATCGACAGCCGCTCGATCTATCGCCTCAGCCGCAGCGCGGACGCCAAGGAAGGTATCGCCAGCTTCCTCGAGAAGCGCACGCCCGAATATCCGGACACGGTCGGAGCGGACATGCCGGACTTCTACCCGTGGTGGGACGAGCCCGCGTATAAATAGTTGCGCCTGATACGGTCTTGCCAAGGCGGGCGGGACGGCTAAGCTTCCGGGCATGTCGAAACGTCAGCCTACCCGCCAACCTTCCCAGCGCCTTGCGGACTTCCTGCCCTATCAATTGTCGATCGCGTCCAACGCGGTCTCGACCCGGATCGCCGAACAATATCGCCGCCGCTTCGCACTGCGGACCACCGAATGGCGGATCATGGCGGTGCTGGGCGACAGCGGACCGTTGACCCAGCGCCAGCTCACCCAGCTGACCTTGATGGACAAGGTTCCGGTCAGCCGTGCCTGCAAGGAGCTGGAGCAGCGCGGGCTGGCCGAGCGGACCCCCAACGAGGCCGACGGACGCTCGCATCTGCTCCAGCTGACTACGGAGGGACGCGGGGTCCATGCCGGGATCATGCCGCTGGCCAAGAAGATCGAGGCCGAACTGTTCTCCGTTCTCGACGCGGGCGAGCGCGATCAGTTGCGCACCATGCTGGTGCGATTGCGCGAAGCTGCAGGCGATTTCGACGCCGAGAGCCTGGTCGGCTAGAGTCGGCAGAACGGCTCGGTGCCGACCGCAGGATCGTCGCTCAAATCCCGCCCGAGAAGGCGTCGGATATCGAACAGGCCGCCGGTCCGAGAATGACGATGAAGAGCACCGGCAGGATGAACAGGATCAGCGGCACGGTCATGATTGCGGGCAGGCGCGCGGCCTTCTCCTCGGCCCGCATCATCCGCGAATTGCGGAATTCGGCGGACAGCACGCGCAGCGCGGAAGCCAGCGGGGTGCCGTATTTCTCGGTCTGTACCATGGTCGTGACGACGCCCTTGATGTCCTCCAGATCGACCCGATAGGCGAGGTTGTTGAAAGCCTTCCTACGCTCGTTGAGGAAGGATAGCTCGATCGCGGTCAGCGCGAACTCGTCGCCCAGTTCGGGGTAGGCGCGACCCAGTTCCTTGGCCACGCGGTTGAAGGCGGCATCGACCGTCAGACCGGCTTCGGCGCAGATCACCAGCAGGTCGAGCGCGTCGGGCAGACCCTTGCGCAGCGCGTCGGTCCGCTTGCTCGCCAGGTTCTTGAGATAGATCTCGGGACCCTTGTAGCCCAGGCCCACCGCAGCGGTGAGCGCGAACAGCTTCTTCATGGCGCCCCACTCGGGGAAGCTGTTCATGAGATAGACGTAGAGGAACACCAGCCCGCCCAGGATCAGCGGCAGCGCCAGCCGCAGACCGATGATGAGGACTGCCAGTTCCTTGTTGCGGAAGCCGGCGTGGGCCAGTTTTTGCTGGATGTCCTCGATCTGGCTCTGCTGCAGCACCTTCATGCTGTCGAGCGTATCCTTCACCTTGTCCGTGGTGTCGGAATTGCGGACCAGCTTCTGGCGCTTCTTGGCGTTGTTGGTGACGATCCCCGCCTTGAGTTCGTCGCGGCGCTCGTTGAGCGCCTTGACGCGCCGGGCCATCGGATCCCTGATCGTCACCGCGGTGTAGATCGCGAAGATCACGGCGAAAGCGGCGATCCCGGCGAGAATCGATCCGACCATGATGACGTCGAAGCCGAGGAGGGTGGGGCCGGCGGGCGTGTTCATTGTGCTTTCCGTCCCTTAGATTTCGAAGCTGACCATCTTGGCCATGATGAAGACCCCGATGCTCATCCAGACCAGCCCGCCCAGGCCGGCCACGATCAGGCGATCCTCGGTGAAGAAGCCGCCGACGTATTCCGGATTGATCCACCAGACCATGCCGAAGACGATGAAGGGCAGCGCGCCGACGATGTAGGCCGAAGCTTTGGATTCCGAGCTCATCGCGCGGATCTTGAGCTTCATCTGCCCGCGCTTGCGCAGCACGTCTGAAAGGTTGGACAGCGTTTCCGCCAGATTGCCGCCGGTTTCGCGCTGTATGGCGAGCGTGATGCAGAAGAAGTTGAATTCCGGGATGCCGAGGCGATCCGCCGTAACCTGAAGCGCCTCTTCCATCGTGCGGCCGATCTTGATCCGCTCGACGATTGATTTGAATTCCTCGCCGACGGGGCCGGAGATTTCCTGTGCGACCACGGCCAGCGTTTCGGTTACCGGGAGGCCGGAGCGCAGCCCGCGGACGAGCAGTTCGATGGCATCGGGAAACTTCGCGTTGAACTGGGCGGTGCGCTTCTTGACGAAATAGCCGACCAGCATGTGCGGTATGCCCGCCCCGAAGAGTACCCCGACGCCCAGCGCGAGGGGCAGGGCCCCCGATCGCAGGTACAGCAATACGGTAAACGCGAGCGTCAGACCGAGCGACGCGTAAGCGTATTGCGAGAGGCTCCAGCCCTTGCCCGTCCGGTCCAGCCGGATGGCCAGCGCCTCGATCCGCGAGGTCGACCCTGCAACCTTCTGCAATCTCGGTTTGCGCGCTGCGATCGCCTTCTTGAACTGCGATTCCACCTTGGTGTCGGTGCTCTCCGAATGACGAAAACGCACCTGCTGCAGCCGGCGTTGCCCCGCCTTGGCAGGGGACGGGCCGGACAGCATGGCATAGCCGAGCACCAGCAACCCGAGGGTGCCGGCGATGACCAGCAGGAACTGGATCGTGCTCATGTTGCGTCTCCGGCTATCTTCATTCCATCATGCGTCTTCGAGCAGGAAGCGAACGGGGTCCGTTTCCTGCTCCTGGCATCAGTCCGCAGCCGCCGCGACCGGCGAGGCGGGTTTGGGCTTCTTTGCCAGCAGCGATTTCAGATCGAAGCTGCCAAGCAGCGATTTCTTGCCGGCATCGACCGCGGCTTCCGCCTGTTCCTCGATACCGCCGATGATGCGCTCGCCGAGCGATTTGATCGCCGATGCGGCCTTGCTCTGGCCGTTCGCTTCGATGAAGGGCTGACCCAGCTTGGCGGCGGTGGCGGCGCCCTTCTGATCGAAAGCGACGGTGAAATCGATCTTGCGCTCGATCGAGGCTTCGAAATCGGCTTTGCTGATCTCGGCAGTTCCCGCTTGCACCTTGTTGGCGACGACGATCGGCAGAGCGTGGCTGGCATTGGTCTTCAGCCAGGACAGCAGCCGGATCGAATCGCGGGCGGAGGCGAGCGTCATCTCGGTCGCCAGCACCACGATGTTCACGTCGTTGAGCAGATGCGGGAAATTGATCAGCATGTTGCGCGGCAGATCGACCACGGTCATCTCGAAGGCTTGGCGGAACTCTTCCTCCAGCTGGAGGAAGGCCGCTCCATCGGTCATCAGCGGCGAATTGATCGGCGCCTCTGCGGACAGGATCGCGAGATTGTCGTGCGCGCGGATCATGGCGCGCTCGATGAACAACCCGTCGATCCGGCTGGGATTGTCGATCGCGTCGGTCAACCCGCGACCCGGTTCCAGATCCAGCGCCAGCGCCCCGGTGCCGAAATGGATGTCGAGATCGAGCAGCGCAGTGGAGAGATGCTTGTTCGCGGCGAAGTACCAGCTGAGCGAGGTCGCCAGCGTGGAAGCGCCGACGCCCCCGCGGGTGCCGACGATCGCGGTGGATAGGTGGCTCTTGACCGCTTCGGCTTCGCCGGTGCGCGGCGCGCTGAACACCGTCTGCGCCTGGTTGAGCGAATCGCGCAACGCAGTCGCCGACAGGGGCTTGAGCAGGTAATCGTGAATCCCGCTCGCGAGCAGATCGCGATAGAGCCGCACATCGTTGACCTGGCCGATCGCAATCACCACCGTACCGGGTTCGCAGACCTCGGCGAGCGAGTTGATGTCGTTGAGCGGGTCGCCGCTCTCCGACAGGTCGACCAGCAGGATGTTGGGGCTGGCGCTGACCGAAAGCGACTGGATGGCGTTGCGAAGACCGCCCTTGTTGCATTTCTCGGGAGCCCAGCCGAGTTCGATGACCACGGGCCGCAAGACGTCGAGCGCGTTCTCGTCGCAGATATAGGCGGCGAAGGGGTCGCGACCGTTGCCGCTGGCGCCGGATTTCCAAGGTGCATTCATGGCTTATTCCCCTCCGGTGTCGACTTCGCCGAGCCCGCCGACCCCGGTCGGTTCGGCAGCCCGGTAGGCGTTGATCGCCTTGGTCGAGGTGGTCACGACGGTCTCGCCAGTGCCCGTCTGGCCGGCGATCAGATCCTCCGGATTGGCGACCATGGCAGCGAGGTTCGAATTCACGCCGCAGCCGAAACCGGGATGGGTCGCATTGTTGTAATTGGCTTCGGTCTTCACCGACCAGTCGGGGCACCCGGGAACCGCGGCGGTCGAGCGGGTGATCACCACGCGCGCCTGGCCCGGCGCAACGTAGCCTCCGGTCATCGGCGAGCCTTCGGCCACCATCAGCCCATAACGGCCGGCGAGCGCGGATACCGCTTCGCGGGTCGCAACCGAATTGCCCGGATCGTCAATCGAGATGCGATCGCCATAGCGCAGATCCATCGCCTCGAACCAACCCGCCAGCCGCTGCTGCTCGGAGATCGGCAGACCGCCTTGCGGGGCGTCGATGTCGAGCGTGTAGTTGGCGCGCTCTACCACCGGTTGCTTGACGCTGTAGAGCGAACGGTTTTCTGCCATCCCGCCGCATCCGGCGAGCGCGACGCCCAGCGAAAGGGCGACGGCTCCGGCGATCTTGCGATTGAAATTGATACGCATGGGTCTAGGTCCCCTCACATGAAGCTGAAGCCGGGAGCGGCGGCGACGTTGCCGTCACGCTCCTGCCGGCGCGGTGCCGCGGGCTGGGTGGCGGCCTGCGCGTCCGGAGCGCGCAGCACCTGCGGCGCGACCGGAATGGCGTCGGAAACCGTGGGTCCCGGACGGCTCGCTCCCGATACTCCGTCGTTCTCGTAATAGCCGAGCAGGCTCTGCGCCGTGTTGGGCGACTGATAGCCGTCGGTCGGCAGCGCGATCCGGTTGCCGTCGATCGGCTTGACCAGATAGGGCGTGACCACGATGACGAGCTCGGTTTCGCCGCGACGGAAATTGGTCGAGCGGAACAGATTGCCCAGGATCGGTACATCGCCCAGGCCAGGGGCCTTCTCGATCGAGTTCTGGGCGCTGGTCGACAGCAGCCCGGCGATCATGAAGCTCTGCCCGGAGCCCAGTTCCACCGTGGTTTCCGCGCGGCGGGTGATGAGGGCAGGGACCTGGAAACCGTTGAGATTGATTGCGCCCTGGGTGGACAATTCGGAGACTTCGGGCCGGACCCTGATCGAGATCCGTCCGTTTGCTAGAACCGTCGGAGTATAAGCGAGGCTGACGCCGTAATTCTTGTATTCGATCGTCGTGGTGCCCAGCCCCTGGGCGAGCGGGATCGGGAACTCGCCGCCGGCAAGGAACTCGGCGGTTTCACCCGAGAGTGCGGTCAGATTGGGTTGCGACAGGGTCGTCACCAGACCTTGCGTTTCGGCGAGGTCGAGCGCCGCCCCGATGTCGAGACCGAGCAATTGCCCCGCAAAGCCGAGAGTCGATCCGATATCGGCACCCGGAATGCTGGTCCCGGGTCGCTGCTGGACCTGTCCTGTTACCGGATTGATGAACTGATCGGTGACCGTCACCCCGACGCCCAGCGAACCACCCGGGGCGAGGACAGTAGGCTTGCTGCCATTGGCCACGCCGAACTGGAAGCCGCCGGTGCTGTCAATGGTGGCGAGATTGGCACCCAGCGTGCGCACGAGCGAGCGGCTGACTTCGGCGAAGCGCACCTGCAGATTGACCTGCAGCGGAGTCGCCATTCGCAACCGGCTGATGACATTGGTTTCATCGCCCACGAAAGCTTCGACCAGCGTCTGCGCTTCGGCGGCGTCTTCGGGCGCCGCCACGGTGCCGGTCAGCAACACGGTGTTGGTGCCCATGGTGGCGACCGAAACCTTGGCTTCGGGCATCGCCAACGCGAGCATCTGATCGATGCTGCCGATGTTGGATCCCACGCGGACGTTGGCCGACCAGATGATGTCGCCCGCCGCGTTGCTGGCATAGATCGTGGTCTCGCCTCCGGCGCGGCCGAAGACATAGAGCTGACGCTGCGATTTCACCTGGACGTCGGCGATCTTGTCGTCGGCGACGAAAATGTCGCTCATGCTGCCGGGCACGTTGATCAATTCGCCCTTGCCGATCGAAAGGACGATGCTCTGCGAGGGCCTGACCGAGCTTTGCGCTGAGGCGACGGTCGTCGGAATGCTGGCCAGCGGCGCAAGCGCCAAGCTGGCGAGCAGCATCTTTGCAGTAAGACGACGTTTCATTGTTTTAAGCCCCCTGATGGCTTCGAAGTGGTCGGCTGCGGTCATATCCTGCGTCACCGATCCCTCTCGTGGAGTGTGCAGCTTGCCGGTCATCGCGTTTTTCCGACGGGTACGACGGATGTTTCCTGGCCACGGGTGACGCGAACGATCGGCCCGCTCGGAATGGTACGGGTCTCGGCTGCCGGCATCGGAACGCCGGGAATCCCGCGCGGCGCCTCGGTGCTGCGGTCGGCGGTGCGCGGCGCAGTCTGGGGCGGAACCGAGGAACGCTGGAAGCGGGAGACATCGCCGCCGGTGGCGAAGGAGCCGCGCGCATCGCTCGGCTTTGCCATGGCCTGGCGCAGCAGCTTCTCTTCCTCTTCGGGCGTTGCGTCGTCGGGAATGACGATGTCGCCGCGGGCGAGGACCTGCTCGAGTTCGCTCTGGCTGTCGGCCAACGAGCGCAGCGACAGGCTGAGGGTGCCGACGGTTTCGGCGACCGCGATTTTTTCGGCGATCTTCGGGGTCACTTCGAGGGTGACGGTGCGGGTTTCCCGGACGACCGTCTTGCCTTCGACGACTTCCTGCGTGGTCGACTGGTCGGTCGCAAGCACGCGAAGGTTACGCAAGATGGTTTCCGAGGCGTTCAGCGGCGGCCCCTCGACCCCGTTGACCGTCTGGGTCAGCATGATGTCGACCCGGTCGCCCGGGAAGACGAAGCCGGCCACACCGGTCTTGGCCGAAACCGGTACCGTCACGGCGCGCATTCCCGGCCCGAGCGCAGCGGCAAGGAAGCCGCTGTCGCCGGGGCTCACGAGGGAACCCTGGGTGACGGGCTGGCCGGCGGTGATCGGATGACGCACCACCGTGCCCAGCAATCTGGTCATGTCGGATTCGCCTTCGACGAAATAGGCGTCGGCGACCATTTCGCCCGGCCACAGCTGAAATCCGATGGCATCGGCGGTGATGATGGTGCCGACCGGCAGCGCCCGCTGCGCCACCAGAACCTTGGGACCTTTGGGAACGGCCTGCGCCGCTTGCGCCTGAGGCGCCGCAGCGCCCGCGAACATGCTTCGTGCGATCAGGGCCGTTCCGATCGCGATGACCAGCGCGCCGACCA
This sequence comes from Alphaproteobacteria bacterium, assembly GCA_018819685.1. Classification (GTDB taxonomy): domain Bacteria; phylum Pseudomonadota; class Alphaproteobacteria; order Sphingomonadales; family Sphingomonadaceae; genus Qipengyuania; species Qipengyuania benthica. The sequence continues at coordinate 1,878 of JAHJPT010000060.1, read as the reverse complement.
ACAGAACCAGCTTCTTCCTATCCATGGCTTTACAAGGCCCCTTGTTTGTCCGCCTGCAAGACGCGACGGACGGCTATGGTTTCGGGGCATAAGGCCCGATTGGTTAAGATCGCGTTTTCAACCCCATGCCGCCGCGGGCAGGGCGGTGACGAAATCACCGGTGGCTATGGTCCAGATGCCGCCCGCTGCGATGGCGAGGCCGTAGGGCACGCGAATCTGCTCTTCCTGCCGGCGCAGCACACGCAGCGAGGCCAGCGTGACGACGGTCAGAAGCAGGACCGGCAGCATGGCCACCCCGACCATCAGGGCCAGGTCTCCTGTGACGGCTGGCGACAGGGCGGCTGGCAAGGAAAGGCTGGGGCCGCCCAGAACGGCACTGGCGAAGGCGGCTGCAATCAGCGTGCAGGCGATCAGCACGCCGAGATCGCGCCGGGGAGTGGGGGTGGGCTCTCGTGAGTGGCCCACTTGCCAGGCTCCCATGACGAGCGTCAGTACCCAGCCGACCATCACCATCACGACGAGGAGATCGAGAAAGGCCGCCGGGGGGATCCACAGCGCCAGCGCAGTCAGCAGCTTGACGTCGCCGCCGCCCATCTGTCGCATCGCGAAAAACAGGCAGCACAGCGCCAAGGTGAGCGCAGCGACGCCGAGCTGGATCGCGACGCCGGGCCACAGCGCTAGCCCGCTCGCCCACCAGAACAGGGGCGCAGCCAGCGCGATGGCGGCGTTCAGACGGTTGCCGATCGTTCGGCTGCGCAGATCGGTGACGATCGCCACCAGCAGTGCGATTGCCAATGCGCCGAGCAATACGTAGGTGAAAAATCCGTGCATTGGGCCCCTGGGGATCGCGCTTCGCGGGCGTGCTCCAGGAACGTGCTACAGGAACGTGCTTACCAAACAGTAACCATCGGGGAGGCAGCGATCGCGACGTATCAACAGGACGGGGCTAGCGGTGGCCCGGGAGGGCCGGGCGAGCCAATCGAGAGGCGCGAAATCCCCCCTGCCGCGCGCGAATCGCACTGGACGGCTGCCGACGGTCATCGGCTGAGGCGGATCGACTGGCCCGGCGACGAGACCGCTCCGCGCGGATCGATCCTGTTCCTGCCGGGGCGCGGCGATGCCTATGAGAAATATCTGGAGACGCTCGGGCAATGGCATCGCGCCGGCTGGCGGGTGACCGCGGCGGATTGGCGCGGGCAGGCGGGGTCGGGCCGCCTCGGGGCGGACGCGGTCACCGGGCATATCGACGATTTCGGCACCTGGGTGAACGACCTTTCGCAGCTATGGAAGGTGTGGCAGGCGGAGACGCCGGCGCCGCATGTGCTCGCCGGCCATTCGATGGGTGGACATCTGGTGCTGCGGGCGCTGGTGGAGGGTCGGGTCGATCCGGCTGCCGTCGTTCTGAGCGCTCCGATGATAGGGACGGCGGGGCCGCCGCTGCCGCCGCGGGTTCAGCATTGGGTCGCCAGACTGATGACCGCGATCGGAGCTCCGTCGCGACCGGCGTGGAAATGGAGCGAGAAGCCGGGCGAGATGCCGGCGTCCCGCCAGGCGCTGCTGACGCATGACGACGCTCGCTACGCCGACGAATTGTGGTGGCGCGAACAGCGGCCTGAGCTCGCGATGGGGCCGGGTAGCTGGGGTTGGGTGGAACGCGCCTTCGCCTCGCGACGCGTCCTCAACGCCGCAGGAGCGATGGAGGCGGTCGAGACGCCGGTGCTGCTCGTTTCGACCGCGAACGACAAGCTCGTCAGCCACGACGCGGTCGTGCGCGCGGCGGCGCGCCTGCCGCGCGGAGAATTGCTCGCCTTCGGTAGCGAGGCGCGGCACGAGATCCTGCGCGAGATCGATCCGGTGCGCGACCGCGCACTGGCGGCG